>NZ_LOSX01000009.1:0-133816 GCF_001521985.1 Burkholderia sp. RF4-BP95
GCTGCTACGCATGGCTTCCAATCGTTGGGGAAACCGGTAACTCACGCCGTCAACACGGTATCGGCTCCACGCTTACACTTCCTCACTTTCCTGAATGATTGTTCTAATCAGACTGTCCGGCAGACCGGTGAACATCTCGCGGGCGGCGGTGGTGAGTTCAATCTGGTCCGGCACATGGGCGAAGGTGGCTTTCAATTCGAGATCGCCGTCCGCCGACGTGGCATTGTCGGGAACGGTAGGGTTGAAGTTCTCGTTGTCTTCGGGTTTCTTCGACGGCTTTTTGGACAAAGCGCTCTCCAGTAGAGGATGGGCCTTCCCTGGCACGGGTTCGGCGGATTGCCGGATCGGGTGACGCCCGTCCGACGAAAATGAGACCTGGCGGCCTGCACCAGCTTACGCGGCGCTTTTCGGCGCCAAGGGGCGAAAGCTGCACGAAACAATGTGTCTTTCGCCAAATCGCGCACGCCGACAAAATGAAACGGATTGTTTCAGTTTGTTAGAAAATGTAAGGGTGTGGTCAGTTGTTTACGGATGAATCTCCGGCAACTTTATGGCGGTGAGCCGATAGCGCCGATCCGGTCGGGTCGTCCACGCTCAGGCGGCGCACGACGCCCCACGCAGCCTGCACGTTGATGTTCGGATTTCCCGACTTCGCGTGTCGATCCCGTTGGGTACGCAACCAGTAGCCCAGATCGCGCAGGGTGAGGAGGGCAAGCGGGAGGTCGGGGGAGAGCGAGCAGTTGTCGTTCGCGAAGACGCCGAGGCCCTGGACGTTCCAGACGGAAGGCAACGTGCCGCGGAGGAAGGCAACCTTCGCCCGGTTTTGGCTGATCGGCGAGCGACGCTCCTCGAGCTTGCCGCTCGGCAGGTGGCACACGACCGTATCGGCGCTGCTGCCAGGCGCGATGGCGCCGGCCCAGTTCTTGGTCTCGATCACGAAGATGCCAAACGGCGTGACGACGAGATGGTCGACTTCGGCGGTCGGGAACTCGGTGCCAGGCGCGTGTAGCAACAACAGCGCCGTGGGGTGGACGTAGAAGTCATTGCCGCAGAGTTGTGACAGGATGCGGCGCAACTCGCCGAGCACGCGCGCCTCGCCAGCATCGCCCGATGCCTGGCTGCGGGTAACCGGAGGAGTCGATTGGCGACGGGGACGGGCCTTCGCGTAGTGCTTGGCCAGTGCCCAGACACCAGCTACAAGGATGAGAATCCAGAACATTGGGATGCGCCTCGGTTGATGAAGTGACGCGTCCAGTTTGTCTCGGATTTTTCGAAGTCAAGTTCCGGAGAAAGCTATACGATTTTCTGGAGCATTCTCGGTTTTGCCCCACAACTGGTTGCGTTCGGACAATGCAGCCAAAGCTGTACGCGATTGCCGAGCATTCCGCGTGCGCCGCGCATTGGTGCGGCTTACCCTACCTCTATCACGCGTTTCCGACGCATCGACCTACCTGAGCCAACCGGCTCTGCCGTTTCGCGGCTTGCCCGCGCCTTCCCTGCAATCGGCCCTGAGTGATTTCGTGCGCTGACCAACGAGGTCGCGGACGAAAGCGCTTCGCGCCGATTTCCTTGCTCGTTTCGAGCATCGAAACCACCGGGCGTTGTCCGGACATCCCCTTGTTCGATTTTCTCTGGAGAGAAACATGTTGAAGTCCCTGTTCAGCGGTGCGTTCAAATCGCCTGTCAAGCTCCTCGCTCTGTGCTTGGCGGCCTATATCGCCGCGCACTCGATCATCGTTTTCGTTTTTATGGCTATTGCTGCAGTTCACCACTTCAAGAGCAGTGCGAAGGGTGCCCCGCGTCAGTCGGATCGTGACACCGCGGATCGCCACGATGTTGACGAAAGTCCGCGGCACGCGAAGAGCGGCCCTGTCACGACGGCGAAAGCCGAAGCTCAGGCACCGGCAGTCTCGCAACGTCAGTATGCGAAATCCGCTGTTGTCATCCCCATCAAGGCTTCGTCGAACCGGACGAATGCCCAACACCTGAAAACGGGCACGAAGTAAGTCGCCCCTGTCCGCCCGCGCGAAGCAATTCGCGCAGGCGCCCCCATCTCCCACCGGGAACCACGTTCCCGGTAAGGGGAATGAGGTGCCCGGTTGATATCCGGAGCACGCTCATGAAACCGCAAGTAGCTGGATGGCAGCTCGACATGTTCGGCGGTGATTCGCCGATTCTCATCACTCGACCCAAACCCGATCCTTTGCCGGATCCCGATCGCTGGGAGCCGCACGTGCGGGAAAAGCTCGCCGAGGCCGTGGTTTTCTTCGCCCTCGACAGCCGGCATAGCGACAACGTCCCCGAGGCGTTGATCGACTGCGCCGAAATGCTCCATCAACGGCTGTGCAACCGACCGGTGGACAAGGTCGATTACTACGCGACGCTCGGCTGGATCATGGAGCTTTGGACGGGGGCGATTCCGTACTCGGTCGTCTGCGCACTCGGGCGTGTCCGACCGCGCGCGATGCAGGACGCGATCCGCGACGTTCCGTTGCTCAACTATGACTTCAACCGACTCAACCGCTGGTGTAGCGGTCAACTGTCGCTGGAGGCGCAATGGGCGGCGTAGCCATGTTCTTCACGCGCGTGCTCGCTCAGGCCTTCCCCGGCAGTCCGCGGGCATCGGCGTCGACGGTCGAGCAGCCTTCGTCAGCGTGCGGCAGCGCGAAGCCTGTTGGCACTGGCGCCGAAAATGAGACGCTCGTGACAATCGCGGGAATCGTCCATCTGTTCGTCGACGAGGGCGACTGTGTCGTCGAGTTCGTACCGGCATTCGATGACGCACCTGGCGACACGATGTTCGGCACGAAGATCCTTCCGGCGCTCGCGCCGCACTGGGCGATGTTGCAGCAGCACCCGGCCCCGCTGAAGGACGCGATCGCGACAGCGATCCGCCGCACAAGCGTACCGGCCACTGGCGCTATGGGTATCGCATCACCAACCGCAGATTCGGAAGCTCGATCGGCACGCTCGTCGGAGGGTGCGGAAACGCCAGCCGACGTTGAGCGCGAAGTTGGTCGCCAGACGTCTGTGGGTGAATCGAGTGGGTTCCGTTCTTCACGTCGAGGTAGCGATGCCGAAACGGGCCGTTCCGCTCCGGTCGAAGGCCGGATTAACGGCTGGGGCGAAGAAACCTTCCCCGACCGTCGACCAGGCAAATCTCGGAGCTATCGGTCGTTTGCCCTTCGCCTCGAGACGAGAGGGGGCGAACAGGTATTGCAGGGCGAGGGCCTGAAGGAAGCGATCAGCGAGTGTGGTTGCCGCGTTGGCGACCGCGTATCTGTCAAGCGCCTGCGCAAGATCAAGGTGCCGGCGTTCCGCAAGGAAGACGGTTCACCTATTTACAAAGATGGCCAGCAAGTCATGTGGGACAAGTGGCTGTGGTCAATTACCAAGTGAAGGAGTTCTAGATGGCATCTGTTAACAAAGTGATCATCGTCGGCAACCTTGGCGCCGATCCGGAAGTGCGATACCTGCCCAGTGGCGACGCGGTCGCGAACGCTCGAGTGGCGACAACCGATCGCTATAAGGACAAGGCGAGCGGCGACTACAAAGAAATGACCGAGTGGCATCGCATCTCGTTCTTCGGCCGATTGGCCGAGATCGTGAGCGAGTACCTGAAGAAGGGTAGCTCGATCTACGTCGAAGGCCGCATCCGCACCCGCAAATGGCAAGGCCAGGACGGGCAGGATCGTTACTCGACCGAGATCGTCGCGGACCAGATGCAGATGCTCGGCGGTCGTAATGGTGGCGGTCGCAGTGACGGCGGCGGCAATGGTGGCGATAACGAATTCGAGCAGGGTACGCGTCGTCATGCGAGCGCCCCGGCCTCGCGACAGCCGTCCGGTCAACCGCCGGCAAGCACTGCGGCGCGTCCGCAACGCTCGGCGCCCCCGCCGGCCGAGACGCAGTCGTATGGCGGTGGTGGCGGTTTCGACGAGATGGATGACGATATCCCGTTCTAGGATCAGACCCTATTTAATTCGGTCCGATTCAAACGCGATCCCGAAAGGGCTCACCATCCCGATTCTCGCTCCCGTTTTCTCTCACCTATAGCGTGCGACGTGCCTTCGGGCACGTCACACGCCGTCTTCCTTCCCACCCGCAATTCCCTGTTCCGCTGACGTTGCTGAACCAAGCCGACGCGCCCGCGCGCGGCTTCGTTGAGCAAGCGTTTCCGCGCCTGTCTCAGGCATCGAAAAACCCGCAGTCCAACTGGAGAGATCCGTGAACGTGAAGTGTTTCTGCCTTTCGTCCCGCTCTGGGCTCTCCATGACGCGTCGATTCGACGTGCCGTTGGAGTCCGCGGCGGTAGGAAGGTTTGTTGATCCATCTGTGCTGGCTATCCGACCGGTGGCGAATGCACGCGTTTTCGCCGTTGTGCGAACGGAGGACGAATCATGGGAGAGCTGAAGAAGCTGAATCTCGCGGCCATCGACTGGCCCAATGTTTTTCCGCACTACATCGACAGTCGATTTTTGAACGGAAAAGGGCGCTGGTGGACGTGCCCGCTTTGCGATGGGGAAGAGACCTTCCGGCTCTATCCCGCCGAGAAAGACCCCCGCGGTGGTTGGCATTGTGCGCGCTGCTTGAAGGGCGGTACCGGCGTACAGCTGATTCACGAGGTGACCGGTAAACCGTATCGCGAGATCTACTACGAGCTCGGAACCGGCAACTACAACGGTGGTATTCCGGTCGCGGTGGTCCGCAAGGCAAAGCCGGTCCCGGTCCGGCCTGAAAAAAGCGACGAGCAGAAGTGTCGTGAAATGCAGGCCGCTTGGGACGGCGCCGCTCCGGTGACGGTTGATTCGTTTGTCTGGACATACCTATCGACGCGGATTCCCGGGCTACGGCTCGAGTGGATCGGGCGCGACGTGCGCTGTCACCCAGGCTTGGAGTACGTCGACGCCTTCGGCAAGAAGCAGGGGAAGTTTCCCGTGATGCTTCAGCGCGCGCGATCGCAAGCCGGGAAGCCGCGGCGTGTCCATCGCACCTACCTCACGGCTGACGGCGAGAAGGTTCCGTTTCTCACGAAGAACGGGAAGCCGCGAGCGAAGCTGGAGATGAGCGCGCCGGCCGGTAGTTTCGGTTCGTCGGTGCGGCTCAACACGACGCGCTCTCGCACGCTAGCGCTGGTGGAGGGCGCCGAGACTGGCTTTGCGGTCGTCGCACGGTACGAGAATCGCATCGAGGTCCGCTGCCTGTTGAATTGCGGTGGCCTGGAGCATGCCGATATCAACTGGAACGACTACGACTACGTGATCATCTACGCCGATCGAGACAAGGTGGATCACCGGCGCGGATTCAGGCCGGGTGAACACCATGCGCAGCTTCTTGCTGATCGCATTCGTGCGCACGGCAAGCGCGTTTCGATCGTGAAGTCGGTGGTTGAGGGCGTGGATTTTTGTGACGTGTGGAAGTTGCAGTACCAACGGCGGGCGCAACAGCGTGACCATGTGCGCGCTAGGCAACTGGCGCGTGAGGAAACGCGGAAAAGGAACCTGACGCGGATCCGTACCAGTGGGATGTGCGCAGCAATGTGACTTTGGCGCCGGCAGTAGCCGGCATTCTTTTTTACTTACCCGGTGGGGATACGTCCCCTCCGGGCCGTATTGCGCCGGGCCACATCACGAGGTGAATGATGGGCTCGTTTCGACTGGTGCTGGATGAGTTTGAAGTGATCGAGGTGCCGCCCAAGGTGGCCTCAGAGGGGGCAGCAGACCTTTCCGAAGGTCCGCGCTTCGACGTGATCGACCGGCTGCTCGAAGGCGACGATCGCTACATCCTCCGGGATGAAGCGTTCCAGCCGGCGGTCGATTTTTGCATGGCGTGGCTCGAAGAAAAAGAGAAGAGCCGAGCGCACTAAACTTGAAGACAAGCGACTCCCCTCGGGAAGTCGCTTTTTTTTGCTTAGTCACCCACGATAACCAGGACGAGAAGGAGGATGAGCCTGAATACTCGCCACGCCCCGGCGGCCCAAAACGTGCCGATCGCGCCAACAAGAAGAAACAGACTGGCGATGTCGCCCGCGCCGTGGTTGTGCATGAAAGCGCCGGCCATGAAGATCAGCGAGTACACCAAGACCAGAATGAAGCGGCGCAGGACAAACGGGAGGGCTCGGAATCCACGGATGATAGTGGATGCGGTGCCGGCGACGGCGTTCATTGCTCGTCCTTGGCATTGGCCATATGGGCGTGCCATGCCTCGACGCAGTATTCGGCAGCAATCGCGGCGGCCGCCACAGCCAGCCAAAAGTAGGGGGATGCGAGCTTGTGAATCAGTTCGCCGTTGCGAATCCACTCGATCAGTTCCAGCATCTTCTTCTCCTTATCTATCGGTGCAAGACGTGGCACACGTTTTGAACACCTACCTCGTACAGCAATTCTCTCAGGTCTGTACAAAAAGCAAGCTGCGAAAAAAACGAACCGACGGACTGTCACGCCCATGCCCCGAGCTGATCGTGAAGCGAGTCGTCAAAGTCCACGCCGTCAAGGCTCCCATCGCCAACGCTGAGTACCTGAAACGAGTCGCTGTCATGTGCGCTGGTCGCGCGCGCTGGCGTAGCCTGCGGTGACGCGGGCGTGACGAGCGGCGCGGCCACTGCAGGGGTTACGACGCGCACCTGCCCGGTCAATTCCTGACGAATCGCTGATTCGGCCAACGCTTTGAGGACGGCGGCCCGGCGACGGGCCGACGGACATGCGCTCAACCGCTCGAACAGCAGCGGCGACACGAGCTCGTTGATCGTGATGGTCATCTCGATCTTGTCGCTCATGCCCCCTCCTTACCGGCGTTCGCGAGCGACGCTCGATTCCCCGACCAGCAGGAACCCGCGAACGTTCGCGAGGCACGGCGCGTCGATCACCTCGATGACGACCCGCGGGAACGCTTGTCGGATGACGGACGCGTAGAGTGCCGCGCCTCCGCCGGACAGGATGATCGATCGAACGTTCGCCAGACGGCCGACGTTGTTTTGCATTTCCTTGACGACGCCCGAAATCAACGGCTGCGCTTTCTCGAGATAGGGCGCGAGGTCGATGTCGTTTCCATAGAAGAAGAATGGCGTTTGCTCGCGCAGCGCTTTGTCGATTCGCTCGATGTCCTCGACCGCGTCGCCTTGGTCGCGCGCGATCAGTTGGGCGATGCGCTGATAGATCTGCGATGCGCCGCCCGGCATGCCGCCGCTGCGCTTGTCGTCCATCGCGAAGCCGCTCGCGTACACCCAGTCGGTCGTGAAGTAGCCGACGTCGACGACGAGATGTTCAACGTCGCGGCCAAACTCGCCTTTCCGGTTGCTGGAGGCAAGGACGAGCGAGCCGAGCGGCTGTGGGATCACCATCACCTTGTCGATCTTTACGCGGCCCGCGCCGAAATCCAGCGTGCCAGTGAATCGCTCCATCAACGCGCCCGCGTACTTCTTCAGGTTGTGAACCGGCAGGCCAAGCACCAGGCGTTCGACATGGGTCACGCCGGAAAAATGGATAGCGCCGAGGAGCAGCGCGGCGTAGTTGTTCGTGAGAATGTAGTCGTCCGCCAGCGCGCGACCCGTGTTGCCGTATGCGGCAGTCAGGGAAACGTCCGGGCCGACCTCGTACTCAACCTGGTCGATCACGATGGTGGCCACCTTACGGGTGGTCAGCACGCTGTCGCCGTAGCCGGCGATCGAACGACTCGCCGCAAGCGGCGACAGCGACGGAAACATTCCGGAGGCAACGGCGTTGTTCGCGGCACGGTGTGCGTATTTCGTATTGCCGTAGCCGACGTCGATAGCAAAGACTGCAGTTTTCAAAGGCGACTCCTTTGGTCACTGGTTCATGGAAGGCGAGCGCAACGTCGAACCCGGAGTCGAACTTCGGCACAGCCACTGCACCAAAGTCCTAGATAAAGTCGGACATTGAAAACGGGCCGTTACCGAAGTCGGACATATAGTGGGAGATTGCAATGGCGAGCCCTTGAATCTCCCGGATAAAGTCCGAGATTGCGTGATCCAGTCTATCGAGCGGTACGCATAGTCAAGTTTTGGAAAGCGGCGCACTTCCCGCCAGCTTTCGCGCGGCCGAGCGTGACAAAACCGCCTATTCTGGGCATCACCTACCGCGTCATCGACGCATCGAACCCGAGCGCCAGGCGCTCACACTCCCCCTTCCGGCCCGTCTTGGGCCTCCAACGCAGTGAAGTGTCCGGGCCGCACATTGACGCGGCCTTTTTCTGAAGTAAATCAAGTACACAGTGGTCCACCTTGAGGACCCCTGGACAGTGCGATATCCATACGATCGGCGGCGGTTTGCCGCAATGGGACGCAATGAGGACATGTGGACACCGGACAGCGGACAGTCCACGCGGCCTCGATTGCGTCTGCTCACGCCCTTTCAGCGAACGAGCTGGGTGCGTTCAGGAAGCCCGATACACCGCGGCGGACATGAACGTGCTTGGGGGCGGGGGAAGTCTTGCGAACCGGAGAGACCGGCGTCGCGATTCCCTGATTGGAAGAACGAACGGTAGGCGCAGCCGTAACCCAAATGCGCAACAGGAATTGCCCGGCACGTAGCCCGGCGCCGGCGACCGCGAGGTTCGTCGACGCCGAGACGCGCAAGCGTCAGGCTGGCAGGGTAGCCACGAAGCTGGACTGGGCGGTTCGAATCCGCGCAGCGCGTCCGACAAGCGGGCGCGACATGAACGGCGACGGTTTTGCGCGAAGCGCGGACTGCGTCGGTCATGCCAGCGGGATGGACAGTCGGATTGCATGCTCTTCCCATGCAGCGGGCTGATCGGATGGAATCGCTAAAGGACAGGAAGCAGCAAGACCGCGCCGGCGGATACCGGCGCAGCCACTCGCGCGAGCGAGGGCGAGAGAAGTGGCCGTTGTTGCGCCAGGTAGGGGCGGGCAACGGACGGCAAAGGTGAACGTCTATGGGTTCGCCGCGAGCAATCCAGATCGACCCGCGCCGACTGACGTGGGGAGCGATTGCGCGTAGCGGACACCGTTGGCTGACCGAAGATTTGCCGCGTCAGTGGAATCGGCGGGACATGGGCAAATCAGCGCCGATCGGTTCTTGACCGCGAAGGCGCGCATCGTAGGATGGGCTCGCGAATGGGAATCGGCGTTGGCCCCGTAGATCGAGGCCGACGGTCTCGCGGAGCGCGATCGGTGGGCGGTCATTGCGGAGGAATGCGTTGGCCGCGCACGATCGATAGGTTAAAAGAAGTGGCGGGAGTGTTCCGCCAGATGTGAGCGGCGCCGGCCGCAAGGAGTAAGTGTATGGCTGCGATCCTCAACGTTCGGGCTGTTGTGGGCCGCTATCGACTGTCGCCGGAATTTCGCGATGCGCTGCTGGTGCTCTTCGATCAGCACGTCGCAGAGATCCACAGCACGACGCGGATCAGCAAGCGTGCGTTATCGATCAAGACGCAGGAATATCGCGCGACGGCGATCTGCAAGGCATTCGTCGAACTGCGCGAGGGTGGCTTCGCCCTTCAGACGCCGTGGTCCTTGAAGACCAAGCACATCGAGTACCTGGTCGACCAATGGGTCAAGGCTGAACAGTCCGGCGGCACGATCGAGAACAAGCTCACCTACTTGCGAGCGCTTGCGCAGTGGCTGGGAAAGGCGAACCTCGTCGGCACGCTCGGCGATTATGTCGATCGCCGTGAGGCGGGCCTCGAGCGCAGCTATGTGGCGACCGAGGATAAGTCGTGGGTGGCGAACGGGGTGGACGCGGTCGCGAAGATCGCAGAGATCGCGCAGACGTGTCCGTACACCGCCGTGCAACTCAAACTGCAGGCAGCGTTCGGGCTGCGTGTCGAGGAGAGCTTCATGCTGCGCCCGGTAGAAGCGGTTCGCGATCCGCATATGCTTGCGGTGACTCGCGGAACCAAGGGTGGGCGGCCGCGGGAGGTGCCGATTGAGCGGAAGATCGCGACCCTAGAAGAAGCGGCCCGCCTGAGCAACGGTGTCACCGGGTCCACAATTCCCGTCGGCCGGACATTGAAGCAGTGGCGCGACTGGTACTACTACGTGCTCGGCAAGCATGGCGTGACGAAAAGCGGCATCGGCGTGACGAGTCACGGACTGCGTCACGAGTATCTGCAGACGCTCTATGAGCAGGTGGCCGAGGTGCCGGCGCCGATCAAGGGTTCGTCGTCGCGGCCCGATCCTGCCGCGCATGACGAGGCAAAGCGGCGGGTGGTCGAGGCTGCCGGGCATAGCCGGGTGTCGAAGGCGAATGCCTACTTGTCGACCTTCACCCGGCAGGCCGAGCTGAAGAATGCGTTGCCGACCGTCGATGAGGCGAAGGCTGCGCTCGAGGCGGCCTGTGGGAACAAGACACATGCTGCTGGTGCGTTGGGCATTTCGCGCCAAGCGTTGTATAGGATTCTTGGGGCGCGATAGGGAAGCGCGGATAGAGCGACTGCGTCGGCGATACGCGCGAATCCCAGCGCAATGATCGGTTTGCCAGAATGCACCTGAAAATCGGAGGTGATACGGGGATCGCGTCGAGCCACGACTCGATAGACTGAGTGTGTCTCTCAGGTTCTGGCACAGGCCCTCGGAAATCGCTAGAACCCTCGTTAAGCCGGCGCAAGCCGGCTTTTTTTTTCTTCAATGCGAGCGCCGTCGAACACTGCGAACGACTGCGTCGAGTATTGGCTTGATGTGCTGCGCGAGCTTCGGGTGCACATGGAGGAATCGTGCGAGCGGAGGCGATACCTGGTAGTACGTTCGGATCGCCCATCGGCCCGGCTTCGTGGTCCGGAGGACACTGTCTCGGAATCCACGGAGAGCAAGGACCTCCGGTGCGTCGTAGTCGCCATAGACCGCGGACGCAATGAAGCACATGCCGAACCGTTTGAACGTGGCTGCGCAATACGGGCAAACCGAGCGCTCCGGCCGTCCCCGGTGCGTGATGATCCGCGGGACCATCTTCTTCTTGCATGCAATGCATTCGACGCGATCATCGCGATGTTGCGAGGCGGGCGCTCGCGATTGTCTTTCGACGATCCGCACTTTGGCCGCGCGCGTACCTCGATTGTTTGAAGTCGCGTCGAACTCGACTATGTCACCGTCGCGTGGCGCCTCGGCCCCGATGACGTCGCTGACGTGAAAGAAATAGTCGGTGGCTGCTTCCCCGTGGATAAAGCCGTGGCCCTTATCCTTCGAGAACCACTTTATGGTTCCTCGCGTGGTTCTGGTTTTGTAGTTGGTTGGTCGAGTTCGTAATGATATCCGTCCGGCGCCTGGTCGCCCGACGTGTTGTGGCGTTCACCAGCTACCACCGATCTCGGTCGGGCATCGCGTCCACCGCGATCGCGATCCGATCTTCGAAAAGGAAATCTCGATGCTCGTTCGGCGAGTGGATTTTCGGGAACTGGACATAGTCCTGTCCGTCGACCTCGATCCACTTCGCCAACTGGACGAGTTTTCGATATCGTGCTGCGTCTTCGAGTACCGGTGCGATCGGCCACGTATCGAAGGTGACGACGGTCGCGTCGATAATGCGCTGCGCCAACATCTTGAAGATCGGACCAATCTCGTTCCAGTCTCCTTCTACGCGGGACAGCATGTCGAGAACCAGCTGCGTATCGCAGGCGCCGAGCTCTCTCTCGATCAGCCTTCGCAGGTCCTCATCCGTTGCCTTCGGTCGATTCAAGCGCCGGTTCCATGTTTCGGCGCAGCGGTCTTTCGCGGCCGCTTCGTCGTCGCCGACCGTTTCCCACTGCGTCGACATGCCGCAACCCGTGCAATAGATGCAGACCAATGGTTCGGTCAGCGGAGCCTCGGGCGGGCGGGGAAGTACGTCACCGATGTTCGGGGGGCCGCCGAAACGGCCGAACTGGCTGAAATCGAATCGGCGATTCTCGTCGCACTCGACGAGTCGTTGCGATCGGCCGACGGTCGGCCGGCCGCCACAGTGCTCACATGGATAGAGCTGTTCGATCATTTGTCGGAAGGTTGTAAGTTTCTCGTCGCCGGCATTATTGCTGTTTTTGCATGCCGGCAAAACCGAGAAAAGCGCGAATATTCCTTCCGGTAATTCCTTACTCGTCTGAATTAATCGCGTGAAGCCCGTAGTTCCGCAACGCGAATAAGGGACAGGAGCGAGTCGGTGGACGTGTTGGATGTGTCGCTTGATTCGGAGGATGCGACGACGATCTGGCCGGAATCGGTAGGAAATACTCGTCGCGCGGAGTGAAGATCGTCGACGAACCAGAAATGCCATGCCCGCGCGTAATGCCACCAGGTGCCGGCGCGTTCCAGTTCGTCCCATGACGCGCGGAACTCGAGGATGGCGCCGAAGCTCGTGAAGACTGCACACCGCAGTCCGCGAGCGTCGGTCACCGCGACGGCGAGCTGCCGGCCGCCGGAGAAAGAGTCGGGGTGGCGGCATGCCATGGAGAGGGCGGGAAACTGAGGACCCCACTGATCGGTGCGGGAGACCGCGCGATGGAGGAAAAGCGACTTGCCGTGCATAGGCGGCGTCCAGGTTGAGAAGATGCCTTCATCTTGCCGGCGTCGTTGCAATGTCAAGGTCTGGCGCTTCGTCGCGCAATAGGAGGGAAATGGACATCGACCAGCTGACACCTGTCGATATCCCACTCCACGGCCTGGATTCCGCGCGCCATGCGGAGACGTTGCTTTTCCCGCTTGCGATCCTCGTACTCGGCAACGCCATTCATGCCATAGACCTCGATGTGGGTTGGTTCCGCGGTGTCTGTTAGGACGAAGTCCGGCAGCATGTCGGTGCCTTCATTTAGCCGGATCGGCTTGTCGAAGGCGCGGCCTTCGGCAACGAGCCGATTTGCCATAGCGACTTCGTGGATGGAATCGCATGTGATGTACGTGGACGAGCAAAGCATTGCTGCGAGATCGACTACAACGTGATGGCCCTTCGGTGTGCGCTCGATCACGAGAATCGCGACAACCCGGGCATTGCGGTCACCGAACGCGCGCGTCGCGTGGCTGTATCGCTTCTCGGCGAGCGCGATCAACTCGCTATTGCAGTAGTACCGTTTTGCGCTCTGTCGCAATGTGATCGAGCGGCCGTAAGGGGTCACGCCAATTTCCGCGATCTCGCCGACGACCAGACCACGATGGTTCGTGCCGTCGCGCTGTCCAACGAGTGTGAGGAACGCGTCGAATTCGGCGTTGATCGCGGCGCGGTCCGCTTCCTGGAACCTGCGCATGACGTGCAGGACCTTCTCGGCGGGTTCGCCGTTGATCACGGCGTCGCTGACCTCGGCGAGGACACGCGCATTGCAGACGCCCCAGTTCCGCGCCCGATCTACGCCAGACCAGCGATTGAGCCCGGCGACTTGCCAGAGTGCCTGCAGGAAGCCGAGGAGTGGCGCCGAGCGGCGCGACGTAGTGGGCGCGCAGGCTTGCCGTGGGCCCTTTGATACTGCACCGACAGTGCGCTGCGTGAGGGCGATGTCGAGCTTCGCTCGCAACCCCGCTGCGGTGGCCACGATGCCCGGCAGCGCCTTTCCGGATTCGCTGGTCCCGTCACTCGGATCCTTGTGGAACGAACAGGACTGGCGGTCGTGCATCGGGCCTTCTTCGGGCCAGCCGGCGAGGTGTAGCAGGCTGCCGTATCGACGAATCTGGAGGCGCAGTGGCGCTGCGGCGCCGCGGCATAAGCACTGCGCGTAGCCCGGGTTGATCTTCGCGCGCTCGAGCTGACGGAAGAAGGCGGCGGGGTTTTCCTGGACGTCGTCGAGCGCGATGGCGATTCCCGAGAACGAGACCTTGGCCGGTGATTTGTCAGTCGTCATGGGGCACTCCGTTCAGATGATCCGGTGCTGTCGATGGCTTTGCCGTACCGTGCCACCAGTCGATCCGCTCCCGGTGTCGAATTCACCACGGGTCGTTCGGCGCGTCGCTGCTCGACGATGCGCAGATCGATCTTGGTCAGGGTCTCGATGGATACGGAACCTCGGACGAGATACTCGACCGCGACTTCTTCCTTGGCCCACTCTGGAATTAGATCGCTATCAGCAATCGCGCCGAGCATTCGATCGGTGAGGGTGTCGCGGTAGATTGCTATCCGGGATGCGGCACGGGACGCAATGGAAAACGTGACGATCCCGGTCGGAATGAGTGCAGCCGCAATTGTGGTATTCCGACCAAGCCCGGAAAGCGTGATCAGCGACAGGACGCCGAAGCCAGTGATGATCATGCCGGCGATCCGAACTGCATATGCCGATGAGTCTCGTTCGAGTTGCATTGCGAGGCGGCCGAGTGTAATGCCACCCGTTGACGGAATGCTGTTCATGGTTGTCGTGCGTGGTCTATATCCATTCGTTGATGGGGGGATGCGAAAGCCGCGGCGGGATGTACACCGTTCCGGTGTCCTTGTCGATCAGCAGCCACTGCCCGTTGGTGAGCCGTTTCACGTGGCAGTGCGGGTGACGCATCTGCATGATTCGCGCGGCGCGGCCGCGCTCGTAGCGCCGAACGGTTGCCATGACGAGTCGGACGGTACTCGCGGCCGCTATAAGCAGCCCGGCTATTGCCAGGATCGCGAGGCATGACCAGGCCCTGCTGCCGCCGAGCTGGGTGACCAGTCCGGTGGCGATTGCGGCCAGCGCCGCTAAGGTCGAAGAGAACACGATCGAAAGCTGAAGCGTCCGGTTTCAGCTAGCGAGTCGCCGGCGAAGCGCGGCGCGATCGCGGCCGAAGAGCCCGAGCCCTATCGCGAGTGCTGCCGGAACACTCACGACGATCGCATAGGCCCACCAGAGGCGTTCGCCAAGATCCCGAGCCAGTGCCGCGATCGGCCGCTGCTCGAACCCTTTCGACTGGCAGATCGGAGACGCCGGAAGCGCATGGTCGGGAATTTTGTCCTTGCATACTTGGATCGAAAGCGAACCGGGCTGCGCGGGCGGGTTGTTCGCTGTTTGCGCCGCGAACTCCAAGATTTCTCGTGGAATCGTCTGAAACGAGAAGTTGCTGTACAGCGCGAGAGCGCCGCAAAGAATCACGCTCGGAAACACGAAAAAAATGTAGAAGGCCCATTTCCCCACGAACAGGGTGTGGCTGGCGAGATGGCGGGCGCGGTCCAGAGGAGCGCGCATGGATTGGCTGGTCATTGTGCGGGTGCCCGGTTGGTTTGACGGGGGCGGCGGATGCGCCCACCACAACCATGCAGCCGGTGGGGACTGGAGATGGCTGAGAAAGCGCACTATTTTTCTGGAGCTTTCTTCCAAAGCCCCCTCAACCGGTTGCGTCCACCCCCCCCTGTTGCCTAGAAATTGAGCATCTGGCTGACGGCCCCGGCTCTACAGGGTCTGCGGCGGTTCTCCACAAGGTTGTCCAACGTTTTTGGGGAAAACTCGCTCGCGTCGACAGAGATGAAAGCAGTACGCAAACAGTTGTCATTTCCACCTTGTGGCCCGAAATGATGCAGCTACGATCATCGGGCACTCCGCGTCTTCGACGCATCGACAACCAGTCACCTCGCGTGGCACCAAATCTTCCTACACAACCCGATCGGGGCATCCCCGGTCTGGGCGGTGCTCCGTCTTCTACTGGTGGAGCACATCATGTACAACGCTTTGATCGAGCAGTTCAAGTTGGCACAGGCGACTGCGGCCGATGCCTATCGCGCAGTTGCGGGGGCAGAAATCTCCCTGTTTCCTGGCTTCGAAGATTACGAGCGTGCCACACGCTCGCGACACGAATACAAGGTCGAGCGAGAGTTGACGAAGTTCTGTGTCGACCTCTCCGAAGTGGTCGTGAGAGTCGCGCGGCGTGAAGTGGCGCCCGCCGGCACGCGGATCGAGATCGACCGGCCCGCCGAGTTGGAAGCGGCAGGTATCGATATCGGCGACGCCATTCGATCGGGCACAACGCCGGATCTGGACGCATTCTGGTTGCATCTCAAGCAGAAGTTCGCAGGAGATGCCGGCGCATCGATCGCCTACCAGCAGGCAGCGAAGGCAATCATCGACGGGCTTTGGCTGAAGCCGACAACAGAGATGAAGCGCACGAACAGCGGCATCGTGATCGAGGCGTCGGTCGGAAGCGAAGCCTCTTTCAGCAGCAGCGGTTGGCGTCGCGTTAGCTGCTACTCGCAAAGCCGCGTTGCAGCACTGGTGACAGGTCTCACGACGTTTGCCGTGAAGTCTGGGTGTGCGGCACTTGCAGGCGAGCTAAGGCATTGTCGCCTCGTGAGTGACGAGTATCGCTCGCGAGACAAGGAGAGCTTCACCGGTCTGGAAATCGTGCGCTACAACGACAAGTGGCAATTCAAGTTCGCGCACGCCGTCGGCGACGCACTGTCGATCTTCATCAGTGAGTTTGGGGCCGAGCATCTCGCATCGCGCGGATAGTACGGCACCTCCTACCTTCTTTCTTCGGCCCGCCTTGGCGGGCCGTTTCTATTTCTATCGAGAGATTTTCATGCAAATCGCGTTTGATTTCGAAGTAAGCGACTGGTACGCTCCGTTGCGAGCAATGCGAAGCCTCGGTTCGCTAGATGCTGGCGTGGCTCACCACGGGGAGTTGGCCGCGGCACGACGGCGTCACCTCGGGCAGTTTTTCACGCCGGACGCAGTTGCCAAGTACATGTGGGGATTCGTCGAGCGCTTCAATCCGAAGCGCAAGGTACACGTTCTCGACAACTCAATCGGTTCCGGCCGGTTGCTTCAGTTCTGCGATCCCGAGCGGCATTCGATCTACGGTGTCGACGTGCACGATCCTGCGGTGGCGGCATGTCAGTCGGCATTCGAGGAGGCGGGCTTCAAGGTGTCGATTCGTCGAGCCGGGATGGAAGAAATTCGACCATCCGGATTTGACGTTGCGATGATCAATCCGCCGTTCTCTCTGCACCTCGAGTCGCCGCACCTGTATCCGTTCGAGTGTACGACGATCGGACGATATGGCCCGAACACCAGTGCGTCGTCCCATGACTATGCCCTGGCCCAGGCGCTAAATGCCGCCAATGTGGTTGTTGCCTTGTTACCGGCGACGATGGCCGAGGCAATCGCGGGCGCGACCCTCGGTAAGCCGCACCACTATTACGGTGCGGCGAAAAGATTGGCCGGCTACTTCGAGCTACCGGACGACGCTTTCCAGTTGGAAGGAGCAAACGTTCGCACCGCGGTCCTTGTGTTCGATCGATACCGAACGCGTCCGGGTGACTTCGTTCGCACGGCCGCGGACCTCGGCCGTCCCGCGCCGATCCTGAGCCTACATTGGGAGGAGCGGTCGTTCGACCGGCCACGCCTGCAGCTGCAGACCCTCGATGATTCAACGCCAGCAGTTACACGGTCAGTAACTGGAGACACCCGGGTTGCCGTCGCGCATGACGGTCGTTGGATCCGACTGGGCTTCAAGTGCGGATTCATCGAGGCGATGGTGCTGAATGCCATCTACGAGCATCGCATTTTCTCGACGGATGGGCATCGGTTGCCACGTGGGTTCCGATATGCGGGGCAGGGGCTGCTCGACCTGGAGGTGTATCTGGTGCAGGACGATCCGCAAGCCGCCTTCGAGAGGCTGCTCGAACGTATCCGAGGCGCAGGCGGGGACCCCAGCGTCGCGCCCGGCCTGCGAGAGCACCTGGCCGTGCGGTCCCGGCGATCACTGCGTCAGCAGACGCCGTTGCGGCACGTCGTGTATACGGCGGGAGCTGGATCGGCGACGTCGGTGGTTGGCAGGGCGCGTGCGACGCATAAAGTCGATGACCGGATGTGGGCGAGTCCGCTCATCAAGGCCGGAGACGAAGTGGCGTTCGAGCGGGAAGACGACGGCGCGTACGGGTACGTATTGAAGGGCACCAAGTACCGCCTCGCGCTCGACGAGCTGAACGCACGATTTGTGGTTGAAAACGTCGCTCAGGGGTGGGAGGTCGTCCACGAAGGGTTGGCGGCGCGCTTTCCTGATCACGCCGCGGCGCTTCGCACTCGCGTCAGTGCACTCGGGATTCCCACGTGGTTGGACTGGGAATTCCAGGTCGACGATTTGATCGAGACGCTGATGAAGCCGTCTGGATGTGTGATCGCTTGGGAGCAGGGCTGCGGCAAGTCGCGACTCGCGCTAGCGCTTATTCTGGCGGCGGGTGTCAAGCATGGGCTGATTGTTGTAGAAGCACGCCTGGTTTCGGAGCTGTTGGCCGAAGCTGCACTGACGCCGATCGGTACGGAAGAAATCAAGGTTATCGAGTCGCCCGCCGATCTGGACGATCTGCGCCGCTTCAACCTGATCTCGTACGAGCGCTTGCGCATGGTGGTCGATCCGTCGCAGTCGAGACGGGCGACGTATGCGCACCGCCTGCGGCGTCGAATTGGCCTGCTGGTCGCCGACGAAGGGGAGCGTCTTGCGAACCCGACAAGCGACCAAAGCCGGGCGCTGTGGCGATTGTCGGCACGCCGGAGGTACGTGCTGACGGGAAGCCCAATTCCGAATTACCCGCGAGACGCGTTCGGCCTGATCGCATTTGCAGGTGGTGATGGGACCGCTGCTCAACCATACGGGTATCGTCGCGGCTATCTCGAACAGAACTGGCTCAAGTCGGTCGAGTACGCCGATCGTGGCATAGATCGATTCCGAGACGACTTCGTCGTAACGGAGTGGGTCACGTGGCAATTCGCGGAGAACCTGCAGGATGGGGCGAAGCGCGAAGTTCCGAAAATCGGAAATTTGTCGCTCTACCGCGCGATGCTCGCGCCACACCTCAAGCGTCGCTTGGTGTGCGAGCCGGACGTCGCGAAATACATCCAGATCGAGGTGCCCGAAGTTCACGTTCACACCGTGGACTGGGAGCCGGACCATCTCGCGATGTACCTGCGCGCGGCCGACGACTTCGCATCTTGGTACCGAGATCGCCAGAAGGACGGCGTGTCGTGCAATCTGGTGACGATCCTCGCGAGAATGCGGGCGGTGCACTTCGCCGCAAACTATCCGCAGTACGGGATGGAGGGTATAGAGCGCCGAAGTGGGCTGACCAGCAAACAGCGCGCCGTGATCGACCGGATGCGGGAGATTGCGGCCGAGGGCAAGCAGGCGATCGTTTTTGCCGAGAACCCCGGCGTGCTGAATTTGATTGCACGTGAGCTCGACGCGAGCAAGATCGACACGGTGCTGTTCCATGGCGGCATCTCGATCGCCAAGCGAGTGAAAGCAAAGGACCAACGGTTCCTCACCGGACTCGCGACGGGGCTGCTCTCGACCAAGGAGTCGGGTCGGGCAGGCTACAACCTTCCGAACGCGGACTATGTCTTGTTCTACGACCGGTCATGGACCTGGCGTGCGGAGTACCAGGCGATGCGGCGGGCCTTGCGATGGAATCGCAAGGGACGGTTGCGGGTCGAGTACTTCCACTTGCCCGGAAGCATTGACGTCTATCAGGACCAGATGGTCGCGCACAAGCGTGACGCGATGCAGGCGAGTCTGGACTGGGCAACACCCGAGCTCGAAGACGAGGCGTTCCTGCACATGGACACCTTGTTGGACGCGTTCGTCGAAGACGTTGCACGGCTTCACGGCGAGAAGACGTACGACATGCGTAAATTGTTGAAGGAGGCAGCATGATGAAAGCAGAACGAAGCGTGTCTGTTTCGATTGGTGACGGGGTGGTGACGATCAAGCGGGATGGGTCGAGCACTGCAACCGTTGCGGGTGTTCTCGGAAAGGTGACGAAGGGCGACGCGGAAGTGATATGCCTCGACCGCCTGGTTCACCAACCGTACGAGACCGAGTTTGTTGGATGGAAGGTCAGCGGCGCTGTCACGACGTTGCTCAGTCGCTCCTTCACTGGAGAAGGTGCAGCATAGCGTTCAGAGGAATCCCCCTCGTTCTTTTACTCAGGCCCGATCGTTTGATCGGGCCTTTTTTTTCGATCACCGCGGGTATCGCGCTGCGCAACCGGTGAAAGCTGGCTCGTTCTTTCGGGCTTTCCGCTGAGCTCCCGAAAATACAAGCGGTATCTTTTCCTCATCTACCGCGTCTCTGACGCATCGACTCAGCTGGCGCCGCCGGCATTCCTTTCCAACCCCATCGGGAACCACTCCCGATCGGGGGCAGGTTCCCTCTTCGGAGAACCTGACATGCAACAAACCCCTCTGCAGCAACCTACTATCAAGCTCGGACGCATCAAGCTGGGCCGGAACCCTCGCACGTACTTCGATGACGCCAAGATGGCCGAAATGAAGGCGTCGATCTCGGCGCGCGGTGTTGATACGCCGGTTATCGTCCGTCCCCTCGACGACGGATTCTTCGAACTCATCGCCGGCGGCCGTCGGTACAAAGCCGCGCTCGAGACGCGCGGCGATGACTACGACATGCCGGTGAACGTCAAAGACGTGGATCCGGTTGAGGCGGAAGAAATCGCCTTCACCGAAAACATCCAGCGTGACGACATGTCTCCCGGTGACGAGGCAGTCGAGGCGGCGCGCCTTCTCGGCCGCTGTCAAGGGGATCGCGAAGAGGCTGCCAGGCGGATCGGCTGGAGCCTTCCCACGCTCAACAGCCGTCTCGCGCTGCTGAACTGCAGTAACGAAGTCCTCATCGCCCTGAACACGCGCCAGATCCTTCTGGGTCACGCGGAGCTGCTTGCCGCGCTGTCCAAAGAAAATCAGGATCGCGTGCTTCCGGTGATCATCTCCGAGAAGAAGTCCGTGACCGACGTCCGAAAGCTCGTCGAGAGCGCGGCATGCTCTCTGGCCGCCGCGATCTTCGACAAGACCGATTGCGCGGCGTGCCCGCACAACTCGGCGATGCAATCCGAGATGTTCGGCGAGTCGATCGCGACCGGTAACTGCACGAATCGCCAGTGCTACAACGGGAAGACGGACACGCAGCTCGAGGTCACGGCCGCGGGTTTGCGCGACGAGTTCCCGACCGTGCGCATCGTGCGTGCTGGCGACAATCACACACGGGTTCAACTCGCAGTCGACGGGGTGAACGGCGTTGGCGCCGAGCAGGCGAAGGCGTGCCACGGCTGCCAGAACTACGGCGTCGCGGTCAGCGGGCTGCCGGATTCTCTCGGCAAGACGTTCCGCGGCCAGTGCTTCGACACTGTGTGCAATATGCGCAAGGTTGCGGACCGGATCACGGCTGAGAAAGCGGCGGCGAAAGCTGCGACCTCTGACGCCAAGGGTTCGTCCGTTCCGACTAAAGCAGCGGGCAAGAGTGCATCGAGCTCCGATGCCTCCGCGCCGGCAGCGGTAACCGTGGTCGCCGAATCCGACCGGGTGAAGCAATACCGTGAGGCGCTGTGGCGGAAGGCACTGCGGCGCGACGTCGGCAAAAATGCGGCGCTCGCTCGACAGTACCTGATCGCAATCGTCCTCGCGGGCTATGCGCGTCAGATCAAGGACGAAGTTTTCCGATCCGTCTCCGAAAAGGTGACGGACGAAAAGGCTCCTGCGGCCGATCTCCCGAAGGCTCTTCTTCTCGCTTGTACCACGTCGAATGAGCAGGCAGCGATGCTGGTCACCGGCATGTTTGTCGCAGCGATCGAAGGTCTCGACGTCACGTATCTCAAGCAACTCTGCAAGCACCACAACCTCGACCTGACGCAATACTGGAAGCTCGACAAAGAGTTTCTGGAACTTGTCACCAAGGCCGAGATGATGGTGATCGCGGATGAGCTCGGGCTGCGCACGGCGATGGGCGACAACTTCAAGAAAGTCTTCTCGAAGTCGAAGGCTGATGTCATCACGGCGTTGCTCGCCGTTGAGGGTTTCACCTATGAGGGCAAGCTTCTGAAGGTCCTCAAGTTCTAAGTAGCGGGCGGCTCATGATCGAGCCGCATCAACATTCTGCGCCGCCTCGTGCGGCGCATATTTTTTCTGGAGATTTAAATGTTTCAAGCACTCGAACCGCTGCTTCGTTCTGCGGAAAAGCTCGTCTTGTCGCTGACGATGGATGGCGAAAACATCGTCGTGTTTTTGACGCCGGCAGGTGGCAAGGACGCGATGCTGCGGCAGCCGTTGATCCTGAAAGCGACGGCCGCAGAGCTCGATGAGGGCTTCGCGGCGGCGATCAGCAGCTTTACCGCTGCGCATCAGTCACTCGGCGATCAGGTGGCGGCGACCAATGCGATCCTCGAGGCCCAGCAGCAGTCGCAGGCGACGAAGGCGCAGAAGGCATTGTCGAAAGCGTCGAAGCCTGCGGCCACGAATGCGGCCGTGGACGAAGACGCTGACGCGGATGAGGAAGCGGCCGGACTGGCCGCCGCCGCGCCCAGGGTGACGCCCCCGGCCGACGAGAAGCCGGCCGGCACGGATCTGTCGTCGTTGCTCCTGTGAGGTGAACCATGGCGATCAGCATTGCTGCACTGGTACGCGAGTTCACCTACAACGGTATGGCTCTCATGGACCCCGGACCGGCTTTCTCGGCGGACCAGGTGCGTGATCTGTACACCGCCCAGTATCCGGAGCTGACGACCGCCGCGGTCGACGGCCCCGAAATCAAGGGCGAGGTGGCGCACTACAAATTCGTTCGCGCAGCCGGTGCCAAGGGCGCCCATGCGTAAGGACGATCTGCTCAAAGCCTTGTCCGATCCGGACAACGGCTTCAACCAACAAGAACCGCCCGGATGGGCGGTTTTTTTTCACGACGACGAGGTTTCCAAATGCTGTTCGGTCCTCCGGGACTTGATTCACGTCTCGTTGACGTCGACGGCCCGCAGTGGGAATCGACGCGCGGTTCAATTGCCCGACGTGGATCTGCCCATGATTTTCTGACCCTGCCGACGCTTTCGGATCGCGTCCCCGTCGCTGGGATGTACCGGTGGCGCACCGAGATGGATCTAGCAGAAATGGTGAAAACGCACTTCGTCGACGGCCCGCTTCGCGCGGCCGACGTCGAAAGTCCTTCCGGCGCGTTGGATGCTTTCAAGCAAGCCTTCATGGCGTGGTTGGGACGTATCGGGATGGAGACGCGGAACATTTCCTACACGCCAGTGCTCCTGGATCGAGCGACGGTAGTGGAGATGGTCGAGTGCCGCTGCAATGGGGACGAGTCGAACCTGGAGTCCCCGCTGTATCTCGCGTTGGAAATGGTGGACGAGGAGGTGTATTCGCTCGAGAAGTTCGCTCCGGCGGCCGAGCGGGTTCACCCCTTGTTGCTCCCCTCGGCGCTATCGGTTCTCGATCGCGTCTCGTACCGTACGGGGCTTATCCGGACGCCCGGATGGTTCCTGTGCCAGTTTGCTCGCTTTCACTGGGAGTACGAGGAATCAGCAACTGACGAGGAGGCGATCGAGTGGCTCCGAGAAATGTACGAGGACGACGAAGAGTCGATCGCTCGGCGTCTTCCCAGTGTCGTGCGTCCGCAGATCTATCCCGACTCCGTCCGGAAACCGGCGAAGGTGACTGGTCGGCGCTCGAAATCGAGTTATTTGTTTGAGCGCGAGTTGTTAGCGTTGCGTACATCGACTGACGGCGAAATGGCGAACGTCTGTACTGAGCTCGCCACATTGTCACGTCTTCTGCGCACCGCCGGCAAACGACATCTTCTCGGAGAGGGTGTCGATGGGCAGCCGATCTATGCGTTGGCCGCGGTCGTCATCGACGAGAACGCTCTCATCGGTGAGCTTCTCGACGATCACTACAACTACGCCCACCAGGGTAGCGAAGAAACCTACTACAGCACCTTCATCCCTTTTTCCACGCGCAGCGACGCCATCGCGGAGCAGTACCGCGATCTTGCACTCGGTTTCCGAATGCTGAAGCACGTCGATCGCCTTTTGCAGGCGTTGCGCTCTATCTGAATGAGTCAAGGAATCCATATGTCTGAACTTGCTGCAGCAGAGGTAAAGCGAGCCGTTAAGCTCGCTTCCGCCATCCTTTTTTACGCGGGTCAATCGGGCAATCAGTTCGCCACCGTCCATGAAATCACTCACGATCGCGGCGGTCGGCCGCTGATTGGCGCAGGTCGACCAGTGAATCACAACGCGTTGCTCAATGCGCTGTTCCAGCTCGACCTGAACGCCGCCCCGAGGTCGGAGTTTCTGCCGTCGAACGTTCTCGGCACGTCCAGCACGGGTGTTACGTGGTGGAGTCCGCCGGCGATGCGCCGAGTGTTCTTCGACTGCAGTGAGTTGGGTGTTCGCTCGGCGGTTGTTCCGCATCCGGGGCTGGTGTTTCAAGCATCGGTTACGGGCTTTCGTGTGTTCTCCGTGAAGACTGCCGATCGGCCATCGGCCGACACGCCGCTGTTCGAGCCACCGTACTTCAACACGTGGGACGGCGGCGAGATCTGCATCGGCACTGCCAAGGTACCCACCCGCGTCGAGGTGAAGGCGATTGGCGGGTGGGAATCGGCCTTTTTTGAGTCGGCCTTCACCCATCCAAACCAAGGCTCCGCGCGGGTGAAATATAAGCGCGGCGTGTTCGCATTCTGGCGCGACATGCTGGATGGCAAGTTCGGCGAGGCGTTTCCGCTGAAGGTTCTGGTGCCGACGTCGCGTACGGCTGGGACGCTTGTGCGTGGTGGAAACGGAGGTGGTGTATGAATCCGATCGATACTGTGTTGCACCAGTCGTTCCCGGCCGTCATGGTGCCGTCGCGCGAAGTGGTCGAGCCGATGGCGCGGTTGGGAGAGCGTTTGCTGATCGGTGGGAACGGGGTGTTCCTTGAGGTCGTCCGGCCTTGGATTCGAACGGTGCGGCGCATCGCGATGTACCACGAGTTCACCCCGGTTCCATATGGGGAAGTCTCGGAGGTGACGGAGCTGCGCTGCGGGCCCGTGCCACCGGCGCTAATCGCTGAATTTCATGCGATGACGCGGGTGGCGTTTCCGAACGAGATCGGCGCCTGGATCGTCTGGAACCAGAAATCGTGCGGGTTCCGATTGATTCCGTTGCGTCCGTTGTCTCACGGGCCGTCACACCTCGAGTATGAGCGGCCGAGTCTCGCCGATGGGGAATCGCTGGTCGTCGACTGTCATTCGCATGGACAGTGGCCGGCTTACTTTTCGATCACCGACAACGACGACGACCGTTACGACGTGAAGTTTGCGTTTGTGCTGGGCAACTGCGATCGGCAACCATCGCGCGTGCTTCGGCTCTGCGTGAAAGGGATCTTCGAGAACTTGCCGGACGTACCGGAACCTTGGGCGGCAGCAATGGCCCGGGAGGTTGCGTGATGAGTCAGCCCATTCAGCATCGCATTCCCGTGGACATGGTGCGGGCGCCGTGGAAAGTAGTGGCTGTAGGCGCCGGCGGAACGGGAAGCGCCTTTCTTCCGAGCCTCGCGCGGCTACATCACGCGATGATCGAACTGGGCCATCCGGGCGGGATCGAATGCACAGTGTTCGACGACGATACGGTAAGCGAGACGAACGTCGGTCGGCAGGGGTTCTATCCGAACGACGTCGGCCAGCACAAAGCGCTTCTCATGGTGAATCGGCTCAACAACCTGATGGGCACGCGGTGGAAGGCGGAGCCGCGACGGGTTGATTCGCGGGTGCGGCTCGACGCTGACCTCGTGGTGGGTTGCGTGGATACGCGCCGGGCGCGTCATGCGATCGTCCAAGCGGCGAAGCGGGGTAAGGTGAGGTATTACCTCGACTGCGGCAATGAGACGGATCGCGGCCAGGTCATTCTTGGCGAGTTCGGCCGGGCCCGGCACGACAGATTGCCTCACGTGGGTGATCTGTTTCCGGACCTGCTGAACGCGCGAAACGACAAGGACGACGACACGCCTTCATGCTCGATGGCCGACGCTCTGCGCAAGCAGTCGCTGGTCATCAACCAGGCGATTTCGGTCCAGGCATTCAATCTGCTGTGGACGCTCTATCGGACGGGATCGCTGTCGTACTCTGCAGTGTTCGTGAACCTGGCAACAGGAAGAACGAACCCGGTGCCCATCGATCCGATGGCTTGGGCGCGCTTCGGGTATGACCCGCCAAAGCCGAAGAAGTCGCGGCCTAGCAAGGGCGTGGACCCGATGGACCCGCATATCCCGTGGTAGATTGCCAACACAACTTCAACCAGCGCCTCCCGAGTCATCGGGCGGGCGCTTTTTTTTCGTCCAGAAGAAAGCGTGGTGGTTTTCTCGACGATTCCGGCGGTTGATGGTGGCGCGCCGGCCTACACTGAACCTGTTTCTCGCGCGTCTGCGCATCGACCCCTTCGCATCGGCTCTGTCCGTGCGTATTTCTCTCACCGACCATGCGTCGGCTCCCCTGTCAGGGCAATTTCCCTGACGGGCGATTGCCCTCTTTTTTTGAGGCAATCGCCATGTTCAAGCTTCTCATCTCTGTTCTGCTCCTCGCTTCGTTGACCGCGTGCGCTTCGTACGACTTCGGTTCCCCCGACGTCTACCAGCGCTACGACGTTCAGCGCACGGGAGAAATCGAGGCGGCCACGGTCGTCAGTGTGCGCGGCGTCACGATCAGCAACGAGTCGGACCGTTCCGGTCTGGCATCGCTGTTGAGCGCGGGTGTCAGCGCATTTCTCGGTTCGCGCACGATCGGCGGCGGCAACGGCCGATACATCGCCGGCGCGCTCGCTGGCGCCGGTGCGGCCTACGTGTCGCAGCGCCTGTCGGAATCGCTCGCGCGTCACGCCGGCCTTGAGGTCGTCGTGCGCACGGTGTCCGGCCGCACGTTGGTGGTCGTTCAGTCCGACGAGCAGCGCTTCGCCCCTGGCGATCGCGTGATGCTCGTCAGCAGTTCTTCCGGTATGCGCATCACGCGCTGAGCCGTTCATTCGCCGGCAGCCGCCGGCTTCTTCCTGCATAGCGAGGTTCCCGTTTGGGGCCTCGCTTTTTTCATTTCGAGGGCAAGATGTTCAAGGTACCGAAAGTTCTGTACGCGGACCGTCGCGCGGGTGGCGTTGCGTCCGACGCTGCGCTGACCCACCATGCGACGCGGATGCTGCATCGTGTTGCGCGCGATCTGCGGTTGCGAGCAGGTGAGCACGAGGTGGTAGCCGAGCCGGCGAAGGCCGGCCGCGGCTGCCGCGTCACCCTGCGCACCAGTCGGATGATGCTCGAGGTTGCGGATTCGACATCGCGCCAGCATGTCGCGGTGTCGTTTCGCACCCGGCGCGGTCACCGCGACCTGTCGGGCGGCGGTGACAACGTCGTGCCGCTCGCGCAGCTCGACACGGACGAGGGCTATCAGGCGTTGCTTGGTGGCCTGCAGCTCGTGGATGGTCTCGATGGCGACCGGCGATAGGGGGCGTGATGCAATTCGTCGACGTCTGCATCGAGTAACTCTCCGGGATCTCGATCATCGATCGCGGGTCCTACGACGCGGAACTCGGCATGGTCTATGTCTCGGCCCGTGTCCGTGCTTTCCTGGCGGTCGTGCATGAGAGTGAGTCGCCGCCGGTGATCACCGCTACCTGGGATGGGAATGAGGCAAAGCTCATTCAATCGACGGTCGACAGCTTTGCTGTCGTCTCGGTAGAGCCGCCGGCCGCCACGCCGCGGTCCCGGCTGGGGGCGCGACTTGTTCGAGCGTCCTGGTCCAAGGACCAGCGGCAGCAGTTCGGACGGTTCTGCCATACGCTGACGGTCTCGTCGATCGTCGGTGTGGTCGGCTACGTGCACGCCATCTCGGAGTTCTCGATCTGGGCGGCGATGAACGTTGCAGCACTGGTCGTAATCGGTGTGGTAACTTATGTCGTAGGCATGGATTCCATGAACGGAGAATGAATATGTACTTCGGTCCTGTTGCACTGCTTCTGACGCTGGTGTTCTGCGGCTACGGCATCGTCGCATGCGAACGCGGTCGTAAGGCGGAGCGCGACCAACGTCGTTCTCTGCGGCACCACACGCATTAAATCGAACTGACGGTCGCCCATCTGGGCGGCCGCCTGCCAATCAAGGGCTGCACCTTTCGGTGCGGCCCTTTTTATTTTCAGGGTTTCCATGTCTGAAGTACTGGAGCGGCCGGTATCGCGGTCGCAGGACGCGTTTGAACTCGAAGGTAAGACGGTCGAGGAGGTTGCTCGATACATCGAGGACTCACTTCGTGCTACGGAGCTCGAGCCGGAATGGGTGTTCGTTGCCAATCGGTCTATGTATGCAAACGAGGCCGTGTTTGGTCGAAAGCCATGGTCCAAATGGCCGGCCGCTGGCGAGAATAAGCGGCGTTGCTGCGTGTCGATCGAGCGGGGTCAGTCGGAAGGGTGGATCGTCCGTCTCGACACAGTTTGGCTCGGTGCAGCGTTGGGCGTCGGCCACTGGCGAACTCAACCGCTCATTCGCATCAAGACGCTGACGCGTTCCCATGGCTGGGCCGTTGCCGCGGTGGTATCGAACCTGCTCAACATCGACTGACGAGTCACCTTCAATTTTTCCCAATCCGGGGCAACTGCCCGGATGGGGTGGTTGCCCCTTTTCGCAAGGACAACCACTGATGTACACGATCAAAACTCCTGACGCCTCGATCCACGTCGACACCCTCGCACACGTATTCCACGTGTTTTTTCACGACGCAACGTTATCCGCCTACGAAACGACCGAGATTTCGCTCACGCGCGGTGGCGTCGAAATGCCGATCCTCCGCTACAACGGAATCTTGACCGTACGACAGCCTGGCACGGCCGAAGCGATCTTCACCTCGCTTTTCGAAGAAATCCGCAACCGCTGGTTTAGCCGGGACGGGCGGCAACTGCAACCTTGGCAAGTCACGCGCAAGCGCTGGGAGGTCTTCCAGTTCGTGTTCGAGCTGGCGACGAAGCCGGCATGGATGCTGTCCGGCGAGCAGATCGAGGCTGAAGTCGAGGCCGCGCGCGGCGCCGGTCGGCGCTTCCACCTGCCGGATGTCTGTGACCACGTTGCAAACGCGCTGTTCGGCTTCACGTCGCAAGGGCCGCGTCTCTCGCTCTCAGGCGGGGTAAACGGCCGGCACGAGGTTCATGTCGCCTATGCGCTGTTTCTGGATCACCCGATTCCTGATTCGGTGCTGGCGGACTATCGTGGCGACGCTAAGCGCTTCCAGTACGACCTGCGGTGGTTCCCCGTTCTCCTGGACGTGCCAGTTCTGCGCAACACGCTCCCGTACGACGTCATGCAGTCCGCGGTGGCGATCTACCGTCACGAGAAAAGGCAGATCGACGCCGAGCTCGGTGCCGGTATCGTCGCCGCGCTGCAGTCCGCGCCGGCCGGTATCTCCTACGTGGAGGTTGACGACCGGCTGTTCGCCGCAGGCCTCGTCGAAAAACCGGATCTTCCCGAACAGTACCAGCGTCCGGTGGACGTCGGCTTCGCGATGTCGCCCGTAGCCGAGCGCCTGCGTGATCTGATCGGGGACGCCGTCCTGAAAAAGTCGCTGGACAGGCTCGGAGCCGACCGGCAGAAGGGGCGGATCTCGCTGCGGCAGTACAAACTGCAGGTCGAGATGGCGAAGCTGGAGCGAGGCCGCATGACGTTCGAAGGGGCCAACCGGTTTGCCGCCGATGTTGAGGCGCGTAACGTTGGCGCTTTGCTGTCAGTCCTGGACCACGCGGCCGGCTGGAACGACCAGAGCAAGCGTGTATTGCGCGAGCAATTCGGTGTTTCATTGCGCGGCCTGAACTCGACGCGCCGGCGGCGTGCGATCTTCGCGTTCTGCGGCTATGACGAGGCGGCACAAGCCGAGTGGGAGGCAAAGCAGGACGCCGCCCGCGCGCACCGTCGCGCCGAAGAGACCGCCAATGACGCGAAGGAACAGGCAGGCCTCGCCCGGTACCGCACGCACGACAACGTGCTGATCACGGGCGTCGAGCACGTTGACCAGGCGATCGCCGACGGCTACTCGGAGATCCGTAGCTTTCGCCATGGTGCGGCGACGCGATACGCGTTGGCGAAGCCGGGTTCGACTGAAGGGCGGACACTCCACGCGAAGAACGGCACGCTGGACTATGCGCGGTCGCGGCTCACTCAGCTGGCAGCTTGATCGAGGGGGGATTATGCGTTTCGATCGAACTATCCGTTACGAGGACTACATCTGGACGCGTCGCAAGGAACTGGCCTTCTTGAATCGGCACAAGCGCATTGCGAAGAAGCTCGAGCGTGACTGTCCCTTGTTCGCGGACCAGCTCGCGCCGGCACCTGAAACGGACGTCGATGCAGAGAAGGCGTTGCGCATAGAACGGGCCCGGAAGAGCGAGCAGCGGATGCGCGACCACGACGCGCGTGTCTGGCGCTCGGGGCGTGCCTCATATTTCGCGTGTTCCCCGGAGATGCGCGCCCGCATCATGGCCGAATGGCGAGTATGGCCGGGGCCGGCGAAACCGCAGTACTTCGTCTACGTGGTTGAGAAGCACAACGGTGTCGGCGAGGAGCGAACGCGACGGATGCGTGAGCGGGACGCCGAGGGCCTTGCGAAAGTACTTCCGATGTTGAGCGTCCAGGGCGAACTGCTTGGGACGTGAGGGGTGCTACACCATTCGTTATCGAACAACCGGCGCCACGTGCGCCGGTTTTTTTTCGTCGTCGCGTTCCAGGCTAAACACGGGTGGGACTGCCAGCGTACGGCCACTTTCGGATATTCACTGGCGCTGATAGGCGGGCATTTGAACCCATTGAGCGTCCGGATGGTTGATTACGGTTCTGAAAGAATTTCCGACTATTATCCATACGCGGTATATATGCCGCTGCCGGGGCAGAGGCCAAGAGCAGCAAACATCGCTGTTACATCCAACATTCAAGACGGGGACCCAATCATGCCTACGCCAGTAGAGGAACAAATCCGCGCGCAAATTGACCTGCTGTTGCAATTGAAGCTGGATGGCATGGATCCTGTCGACCGGGTAAATTTGGAAAACGATATACAACAGATCGAAGCGCAATATGCACTGGCGGTGGAAAAGGGGAAAAAGTCCGCCGGCTACAAGGACATCAGCGATTCCATCGCGAAGAATCTTCCGGCTCTTGTGAATGGCATTTACGCAGCCGACAAGGCGTTCAAAAAGGGTGACTATGTCTCGGGCTCCGCGGCGCTGATGAGCATCTGCGCGAGCGTCCTCCCGATATTGACTGCCGCGACAGCAACCAGTGGGCCTGTAGGCGTATTTATCGGTGCACTGCTCTCGGTTGTGGCACAGATTCTCAGTTTCTTCGCGCCGCAACAACCCTCGCTCGAAAGCAAGATTCAGAAAATGCTGGATCAGCTCAAGACCGACGAGGAGATCGAGTCCATCAAGGGGTTCGGCCATGGCGTTAGCAGCTACGCATCGTCGTTGAGTTCGAAATGCAATGGCGAGCATAAGTGGGAGGCGGCTGTCGCGCTCCCCGGTAAAGTGTCCCTGACGCGAAATTCAAAGGATGTCGTTGGCACCGATACGAACTTCCGCACGACCACCGAGATCGGCCAGTGGCTCACGTTCGATTGCGATACGCCGCCCAGACCCTACAAGATCGAGAAAATTGACAGCGATACGAGTTTGACCCTGGCAATGGAATACACGGAGACATCGCGGTCGGGTAGCACGTGCAAGTACCATCTCCGGAAGACAGTAAAAAAAAGCATCAATGAAATTCTCGACATGCCCCTCACGAACGAAGACGAAGCGGACGCATTCTTGATGGCGTTGAAGGGGCTCGGTTGGGGGCTTGGGAGGGATCAGGAGAAGCTCGACACTCCGATTTTCTCGAACTGGAAAGTGGCGGGATATCTTGAGAAGGAGTCGAACCAGAGCAAGGATGGATGGCCCGAAGTGCTCGGCCTCTGGTGCCAGACCTATATCCAGTTGCTGACGGCAAATACAATGCTCTTTTGCGTGCCCAGCCGAAGAAAACTGGAAGCGGTGTTGGCGGCAACCAAGGAGTCGAACAAGACAAGTCCCCTTTCCGATCGCGTCAGAGCCCGGTGCCATGACGCTGTGCTCGATCTTGGGGCGATAGTGAACGCATTTCCCGAGTCGTGGGATGCGGATAGAAAGGAAATGCTTAGGATTGTGACGGCCGTACGGCCTGTTGCGCGTGAGCGTGGACTCTATGTGCACGTTGGACATTGGATGGAAGATCTCGTGCTGTACGTCGCCCGGGGCAACGGCAAAGCCGCCCCCCTCGCGTGGGACTATAAAAGAAACACAGGTTGGCTTGTTAGCCTCTCCATCCATACCCCCAAGACCCAAGTTGACTCGTTCACTCCCAAATATGAACTTCTGGCGGTCGAGAAATATCCGTCCCGCGTTTCGCACTTTCTTCTCGATTCTGTTAGTGGCAACCTGTCCGACACCGGCCCCGTGATCGGCGACGATCTCCGGGATGGGAGGAACCCGGAGACGTACCTCGACGTCAGCGGACTTGCGTTCAACGATGGCGCATTCGGTGTTGAAGGCAGCACGCACCCCAAGACGCTCGTTTCGCTTGCGATCGAGAACAGGGAGATGAACGATGCTCGCTATGTGAATTACTACCCGATCGGGAAAGACGGGAAGAGCACCCGGCTGAACATCCAGCTTAATCGGGCCGACCTGGCGGAAATTCGCTCCGTGTATGTTCCTGCGAGTGCTCTATCGGATGACCCGGACGGCGACGCCCTGACCGGTCACAGCCAGCGCAAACAGAACTCGGTGCTCACATATGGCGGGGTCCGCAACAGCAATCGGTTGTATGTGGCGGAACAGGCTGAGCCGTTCACCGTGGAAGGCCCAGAAGGCTGGAAGAGCTACAACGGAATCGACGTCGATGCACACTATGTCTGGCTGTTCGGAAAGAGCGGTATTGCGTGCGCAACGCACGCCTCGATGCTCAAATGCAGGAGAGGCAAGATTGCGCATCCTTCATGGATCTATCTCGATTTCGACAAGCAGTTCAAGCGGCCCGAGGTCGCCAACTTATGCCCGTGTGTGGACGGGACGCTGATTGTGAGCATGCTGAGCGATATCTACACGGCCGACTACACGATCGATCGCAAGGCGTCGCGGGTTGTCACTAGTTCGTGGGTGAAACGAGGCGGCAAAGCAACCCAGGTCGTGAAGATGCCGATTCCTTGCTGGTCGATACTTGAGAGTTTGCATGCACGCTTGCTCGACAAGTAGCTGTCGCGGAATCCAGGGCTCATTGTCATGCGATGACGAGCCAAACTAAGGCTGCGAATTGAAACGCACACGGTCCTGCGTGACCGTGTGCACGTTTTGAGGCAACCATCAGGTGAACCAAAACCGGGAATGCTTCCATTGGTTCCGACTCGCCCCTCGGGCGTATAGGTGTTTCACTAATCCTCGCATGCAATCAAGAGAGGGCACCGGCGGATGGCGCCGCTCGGGCGACCGCTCAACCGACCCTCGAGACGGCGGCCGGTTCGAATATCGGGAGGACCGCTGTACCGCTCAACGCGGTCACATGCATATCGCCGAGTCCTACGTGTGATGAGGGTGATCGGGCGCGTGCCGAAATCCAAGAAGGCCCCTCTCGTCATTCGGGACGTGATCGTTTGAAAGCCGCGCGAATTTCTCGATCTTTCCGGTCGGCCCGCATGACGGCGGCTCCTACACTGGCTTTACTCACCGCGTCACCGACGCATCGAATCCGCCACAATGCGGCCATTTCCAGCCCCAGGGAATCTCGTCCTGCCGGGCGTCATTCACGGGGCGACACTTCCGAGGTCACCCGTGAACCAATCTGGAACTTCCAATCCATTGCCACCTGATGCCGTGTCGATCGTCGAGATCGAGGTGGCAATCAACGTGTGGCGCAACCGCTCGCCGGCGCCGACCGGGCTCGACGAGCTGATCGTTCTCTGTGCCAAGGCCCGGGTTCTCGCCGACGTCTACGGCGTCATGATCGTGACCCGCGCCACGAGCGTTCCGCGATCATCGCTGACGGCGAAGCAGGCCGCAGCGCTCATCGGCGCTCGTTCGTAGGCATCAACTCGCGTCTCAGGACGCGTCGAATCGCCGCATCGCGGCATCTTCAATCGCCCCGCAGGGTCACGTCCCTGCCGGGCGCGATTCCCGTGGGGCTCTTTCATTCAAGGCCCCCATGAAACTCTCTCCCGCACGCCTCACCCAGCTGCTCGCCACCTACATCCCGAAGCGCCTTCCGGTGCTGATTACCGGCCGGCCTGGTATTGGCAAATCCGACATCGTCGAAGCTGCCACCGAGGAGGCGGAGCACGACCTGCTCATCAGTCACCCGGTTGTCGAAGATCCGACCGACTCGAAGGGTTTGCCGTTTCCGTCGGCCGACGGCACGCATGCCCGATTCTTGCCGTTTGGCGACCTCGAGCGGGCGCTGTCGGCGGCGCGTCCACTGGTCTGGTTCTTCGACGATCTCGGGCAGGCTTCGCCGGCGGTGCAGGCGGCCAAGATGCAGCTGCTGCTCGCGCGGCGCATCGGTGAGCACCAGTTACCCGACTGCGTCACGTTCGTCGCGGCAACGAATCGCCGCAGCGACAACGCGGGCGTCACCGGGATCCTCGATCCGCTGATCTCGCGTTTTGCAGCGGTCGTCGAACTCGAAGCCACGGTCGACGACTGGACGGCTTGGGCGGTTCGGGAGAACGTTCCGCCGGAGCTGATCGCGTTCCTTCGCTTCCGACCGGACCTGCTATGGGAGGCGCGCAGTGGCCGCGACATCGTTGCGTCGGCAAGTCCCCGGAAGTGGGGATTTCTCGCGAAAACGATGCCGGCTGTCTCGGCTGATTTGCTGCCTGACGCAATTTGCGCGACGGTCGGCGAAGGTGCCGGTGCCGAGCTGATCAGCTTTCTTTCGATCTACCGCGCTCTGCCGTCGGTCGACGCGATCCTGTTGGACCCGAGTCGGGGCGTCATCCCGGACGAGCCGAGCATCCTGTACGCCCTCACTGCTGCGCTTTCGCACAAAGCGAGCGATGGCAACTTCGAGCGAGTTCTGCAGTATGCAGACCGGCTCGCCGATACGGGGAAACGCGAGTTCACGGCGGTGCTGGTCCGTGACTCGATCGCGCGCACGCCCGATCTGCAGAACCATCATGCGTTCATCCGTGCGCAGGGCGGTGAGATCGGCAAGATCATCCGCGGCGAATAGCCGCCTTCAAACCCTGTAGTGCCTTTCCCTGTTGCCACGGCCGATTCCGGTCCGTGGCTTTTTTTTCGTCTCGCCATTTTCTGTTTATCTGGAGCTATTCATGAACATTACCGATCTGCAATCCAAGGTCATGCTGTCGTCCGTCACGATTTCCACGTGGGTTGCCCGTCGCTATGACGGGAAGGTCACCGAAGAGGTCGAGAAAAGCCATCACGCGCGCGGCATCGGGCGCTTCAACAAGCGCCTGCTGCCGGAGTACGCGCCGAGCTACGCCGAAGTGGTGTCGATCGGCAATCGGATCCGCTCGCACTACTACAGCCGGACGCTGAAGTACGACCAGCTAGGCGTGCGGCTGCTGCCGACCATGGTCTATATGGAGCTGGCCGAGCGGTTGCGCGCGATGAAAGACGAGTTCGATCTCGCCGTGTCGATCTTCCTGACGAACTACCTCGACCTGAAGGAGCAGGCTAGGGCGGAGATGAACACCCTGTACAACGAGGCGGACTACCCGAGTTTGGCCGAGCTGAAGGGCAAGTTCGGCGTCAAGCTGTCCGTGCTGCCATTCCCGGACGCCAGCCAGTTCGGCGTTGACTTGCCGAGCGATGTCCTGACGACGTTGCGCACGGAGATCGACGAGCACGCGATGGCATCGATCCAGACCGCGAATAACGACTTGGTCGGGCGGTTGTACGAGGCCGTTTCGACGATGGCGTCTCGCCTGTACGCGACCGGCAACGTCCGTCTCGACGTCGCGAACCATGTGCGCGAGTTGTGCGACTTGCTGCCGAAGCTGAACTTCAGCGACGACCCGAAGCTCGCGCGCATACTCACGGAGGCGAAGCAGCATCTCGCAGCGCACAACGGAGCGGATCTCAAGGAGTCGCGAGTGCTCCGGTCGCAGGTTGCCAGCAAGGCGACCGAGATCGAAGGCTTGATGGCTGCCTTCATGGGCGGCGCGCCGGCGGCGCCGCTGACTGACCAGATCCCGGTTCAGTCGGCGACGGGCCTGTCGTTCCTCGCCGCTGCATGAGGTCGTCATGGACTCACGCATCGCGAAGCAGCGCACGGCGCTGGTGCTCGACCATCCGTTCATCGGCGCCTTGGCGCTACGGCTCAAAGTCCGCGAGGACCTGAGCTGCAAGACGTTCTGGACGGACGGAGAGACGCTGGGCTACAACCCGACCTATGCCGAGCGCCTGAACGACCTGGAGGTCCGTGGCGTGCTCGCCCATGAGGTATGGCACGTCGCCGGCGGGCACTGTTGGCGACAAGGTGATCGCGACCCCGACGGCTGGAACGAGGCGTGCGATTACGTCGTCAATCTGATGGTGGAGGCTGCTGGGATGCAGCTTCCGTCGGGCGCGCTCGTTGATCACCGCTTCAAGGGGATGTCGGCCGAAGAGGTGTACGGTGTCCTCTCGCATGAGAAACGCCAAGTGGCGAAGCAGCCTGGTGGCAAGCAGGCAAGCGATCCGCCGTCGGGAGGTAAGGCGGGCACGCCGACAGGTTCGCCCGGCTCGCAGCCGCCGGGACCCTCCGACGACAAGGCGGGTGGCCCGGCAGCGTCGTGCGGTGAAGTCCGGCAGTATGCCGGGCCTGACAAGGCGGCGAAAGCGGCGGAGTGGAAGGTGGCCGTGCTGCAGGCGGCCAAGGCTGCGCAGGCCTGCGGCAAGCTCGGCGGCGGATTACAGGCCGCTGTCGAGCAATCCGTCGCCGCGGTCGTCGACTGGCGTTCGCTTCTGCATCGCTTTGCGCAGGACGCTGCGCCGACCGACTATACGTGGGCGCAGCCGAATCGTCGCTACGTGCACCTCGGGATGTATCTGCCGTCACTGAACGAGCCGGCGGTGGGCGACGCGGTGTTTGTGCGCGACGCCAGCGGCTCGGTCTGGGATGAAACGCAGGCGCAGTTCGCGGCCGAGATCCTGGCCGTTGCCGATGCGGTTCGCCCGCGTCGCTTGATCGTGATGGATTGCGACGAGCGCGTAACGCAGGTTCAGGTGTTCGAGCGGGGCGACCCGGTCGAGCTGGCGCCGCTGAAAGGTGGTGGCGGTACCTCGTTCATCGATCCGTTTCGACGGATCAAGAGCGAGGGTATGGACCCCGCGTTTCTCGTGTACTTGACTGATATGGTCGGTACGTTTCCGTCCGAAGAGCCGGCTTACCCAGTGCTTTGGGCGTCGACGACACCGCTCAAGCGCGCTCGGCGCGCCCCGTTCGGCGAGACAATCGAAGTTGTGTGCTGAGCGACTGCAATGGCTCGCTATTTCCTGAAACACGCCCGGTCCTTGTGACCGGGTTTTTTTTCGTCGGTTGCAAACGCATGCCACGAGTCGACAGGTCCGAGACGGGAGAAAGCTATACGTTTTTCTGGAGCATTTCGAGTTTGCCCACACAACCAGTTGCGTGGAAGTCGGCGCGCCGACGGCGTGGCCATGCGCTTCGTCGAGGCCGTGAAAGCTGTTCAAATTAGCCATTCTTTCGCGTGATCGGCGGATGTGCCAGCCTCAACAATAGCTGCATGTCTGAAATTGCCGAAAATCCCTTTCTGAAGGTCGCGCGACTCGAAGAGAACGCTGTGCAGCTGTTCTTCGAATCGCTGAAGCTCATCAAACCGTACCTCGATCACCAGAACGTCGCCGAAGTGATGATCAATTCGGCGAACAACATCTGGGTTGAGGAGCGGGGGGTGATGCGTCGCCTCGACGTCGAGTTCAATCCAGCGACGCTGATGGGTGCGATCCATTCGCTCGCAGCCTCGGTTGAGAAGTCGGCGCAAGCCGGCACGGCCCAGGGGATTATCAACGGCGGCCACAAGAACCTCCGGATCGCGACGGTGATGAAGCCGACGGCGATCGACGGAGACGCACTCGCGATTCGCCGGCACCGCGAGACCAATCTGTCGATCAAGGACTATGCGCGGATGGGCGCGTTCTCGCGGGTTCACGCGAAGCGAGATACCGACCGACCGATATTCCCACCGGACGTCGCTGACGAAGCGCTCGCCGAGGCATTCACCGCGATGGTCCAACAGCGCGCCAATGTTCTCGTCGCCGGCGGTACGTCGACCGGGAAGACAACGTTCCTGAATGCGTTGAACGCGCTGATTCCCCGGGAGGAGCGTGTCATCACGATCGAGGACACGATGGAATTGAAGGTCGACCTTCCGAACCGGGTTCGCCTGCTGTCGAACCCCGACAAGGGCGTCACGACCCAAGTTCTGGTGGCGCTCTGCCTGCGCTTTCGTCCCGATCGGATCATCGTCGGCGAAGTGCGCGGCGGGGAAGCGTACGACTTCATCCAGGCACTCAGCACCGGTCACGACGGCGGAATGGGTTCGATTCACTCGAACGATGCGCGCGGCGGCCTGAGCCGCCTCGAGAGTCTCGCGATGTTGGGCATCCCGCCCGGCAGCCGCTGGGAGCTCACCGACATGCGCAAGGCAATCGCCGACTGCTTCCATTACGTCGTCCACCTGCGCCGCTCTGGCGAGCTGCGCCATGTGTCGGAAGTGCTGGCGATCAAAGGGTTCAAAGACGGGGACTACGTCCTCGAACGCGTTTTTTAACCACACGGGGTTTGCCGATGAAGAAGCACATTCAAACGTTGTATTCGCTGGGCTCGAAAAAGGTGCTGGATACCAGCCAATACTTGTTCGGACGTGGCAACCGCCTCTCGACTCTGATCGCACTACTCCTGACGTTGGCCGCGCCGGCCGCGAAGGCGGTCGATCTCGGGGACCTTGGCAACGCGGCCAACTTCATCTGCCTGATCCAGGCCTACGTCAGTGGCCCGGTCCTGTTCGGCCTTGGCATCGTGCTGATCATCGTCGGTGCAGTGGCCATTGCGAACTCGGAAAGCAATATCGGGAAGATGATTTCGTCCGTGATCGTCGGCCTCGGTATCGCTTCCTGCGCGCTTCCGCTCGTGAAGAACCAGCTGAAGATCAACTACACCTGTGCGTGAACCGAAGAAAGTTAGCCGGTCGCTTTCGCTGCCGCGCCAAATGGGCGGCGCCGATCGCGGCCTCGCGATCGCGAACGGGACGCTAACGGCACTACTTTGCTACAGCAGCATGACGCCGATCTATCTAGTCGTCGGCATCGTGGTGCATTGGGTGCTTCGTTGGTTGTCATCGAACGATCCGTGGTGGAAAGACGTGCTGGTCGTCTACAACCGGTATCCCGATGTGCACGAGCCGCTGCCTACGGCACGGGTCGCGGTGCGATTCAAACGGCCATACGGCTTTGATCAGGAGCTCCCGCTGTGAGCGCGAACCCGAAGCGTCGGGCGATTCAGGAGATCGCCCCGTGGGCGACGATGGTGACCCCCGAAGTCATTCTCGACAAGGACGGGTCACTGTTGACGCTGTACACGTTCGAAGGAGTAGATGCGGATAGTCCGAACGCCGATGAAATCTCGGCGGCCCGCGACAACCTCGACCACGCGTGCAAGAACTTCGATCACCGGATCACCGCATGGTGGCGCATGTCGCATCGCCGTGTTCGGGGCGAGATCGGCGGACGCTTCGCGTCGGAGATGGATCAGCGCGTTGACGAGATCAACCAGAAGAGTGTGGGCAGCGGGAAGTACTTCCGCAACACCCACTCGCTCGCGCTTGCGTATACGCCCGAGACGGGGATCAACAAGCTCTTCGAGAAGATCGCGTATCACATCACGGTCGGTGGCAAGTCGGTTCCGATTGCATTGCTCGAGACCGTCAAGGATATGGTGTTCGCGCGAAGTGCATTCGTGTTCGACATGGAGCGCATTGCGTCGGACATCAAGCGCTTCGAAGGCATCCTGGACGCGTTCAAGGGTGGCGTCGCGCGCCTCAAGATGACGCGGCTCCAGCTGCAAAACGCGCTGGCATTCCTCCACCAGACCGCCAATCCGTCGGTTCCACCGCGGCGCGTACGCTACCCCGTGACGATGCTGGACACGCATCTGACGGAAAGCTTCGTGACATACGGTGCAGAACACATCATGTTCGAGTCCGCCTATGGGACACGGTACGCGAAGATCATCGCGGTGAAAGAGTGGATGGGCTTCCAGGAGGCCGCGCTCGACGTGCTCGCCGACGTCGACGCCGAGTTCGACGTGTGCGTCATGTTTCGATTCCTGTCGACCAGCAAGGCACAGGCGTACATCGAGAAAATGCGCGCGTTCTACAAGGTCGCAGCGTTTAGCCCGATGAAGATCTTGAAGAGCTTTTTCTCGAAGGACGAGAAGAAGGAGAACATGGAAAACGAGAAAGGGCGCGAGATCCTGGCCGAAGAGGCAGAAAACGCGCTCGCTCGCCTGATCGCGGACGGTCAGCAATACGGATTCGCGAACATCTCGGTAGTCGTTTACGGGGACACGATCGAAGAGTGCGACGACAACGCGCGCGAGATCGTCGGCCGAATCGGCAACGCTGGCTTCGGCGTGCTGGTCGAGAAGCGAAATCTCGCCGCAGCCTGGGCCTCGACGTTGCCCGGCCGGTGGGATCAGCAGAAGCGGTTGCAATTCGTCGAGACACCCGTGGTCTCGGACATTGCGCCGGTGCGTGGTGTCGCGGAAGGCAGTGACGTCAACCAATGGCTTACACAGCAGCTCGGACAGAAGGTCGGCCCGCTCACGCTGCTCCCGACTCGCCACCGGACGTTGCAGCGTATCACCTTGCACGATCCGAGCGGGAAGTCTCACACGCTGATCGTGGGCCCGATCGGCGCGGGCAAAACGATCTTTCTCAACTTTCTCGTTTCGCAAACCGGACGCTTCGCTCCGCGGCGCATCAAGTTCGACAAGAATCGCTCGACACGCATCCCTACCGTGTTCGCAGACGGCAAGTTCGTCGATGCAACCGGCAAGTTCGCGGCGGCGACGCAGGTCAATCCGCTTTCGCTGTTGGTTGACCCACGGCACTACACCTATGTGTCGGACTGGGTCCAGATGGCAATCGAGGGCGATGGCGAGGATTTCCGTTGCACCCCGCAGCAGCAGCGGACGATCTACGAACGCGTCGTCACGCTCGCGCAGGGCTATGGCCCGGAGTACTGGACGCTGTCGTTCCTGACCACGCTGTTGCCACTTGAGCTGCGCGAGCGCCTTCAGATCTGGACGAAAGGCGAGAAGAACGGTCGGTTCTTCGATCACGTCGGAGATGCGTTCTCGCTCTCTGACGACTTGGCGATCGAGATGGGCGAACTGTTCGAGAGCTATCCGGTCGCCGCCGCGCTGTTCATGGATTACGCCTTCTATCGCATCTCGCAATGGCTGGATGGCAAGCGCGTCACGATCATCGAGGTCGAGGAATGTGGTTTCTTCTTCCGGTACCCGCGCTTCTATGCGCGGCTGGAAATGTGGGCCGTCACGATTCGCGGGCTGAACGGCACGCTCGTCATGGCGACTCAGTCGCTGAGCCAACTCGAGCGAGTCCCGAACTTCGAGATCTTGAAGGAAAACATCCAGAACTTCTTCTTTCTGCCAAACCGCGATGCGCGCAACAACAAGCGTCTCTATCGCGACGTGTTCGGGCTGACCGATGACCAGATCGACATGATCAGCGAAGGTGTTCCCAACCGTGACTACCTATGGGTGACGCCGGATCACTCGCGCATGCTTCAGGCGAAGTTCCCGAAAGAAGCACTCGCGATCTTGCGCGCGGATGGCGCGGCTCAGCGCACGCTCGACAAGCATCTTGCGACCGGCTCGCCGACCTGGCGTGAAGACTATCTGCAGGAAATGGCCACCGTCGACTGACAGGAACCCGATGAAGCTCACCTCGACCTCTACCCAGCAGGCGCTGTACCGCGACATCTTCGACGTCACCGCGAACGAAATCGACAGGATCGCCATTGGGGCACCTGTACGCGTCCGTTTGCAGGCGAATCCGAGCGGTTCGGACGGCTCGTTATCGGAGCCGCGACAGGACGCATCCACGACGCCGTGCGCTGCTCGTACGGCAGTTCGAATCCTCGACTGAAGGGCCCCACGATGAAACTCATGCCGACTCTTCGCGCCGCAGCCTTTGCGGTTTCCATGTTCGTCGCCCAGCACGCGGCCGCGCAGCTGACTGTGTTCGACCCGGCGAACTTTGCGCAGAACGTTATCACTGCGGCTAAGGCCGTCAGGGGCGAGATCTACCAGAACACCAACATCCTCTACCAGTACCAGATGATGGTGAACGATCTAATGCAGGCGAAAAACCTGAATCCGGCTGCGTGGAAAACTGCGTATGACCAGATCACGGGCGATATCAACAAGGTGAAGGGGCTGGTGGGCACGCTTCAAGGGCTCTACGGCGACCTCAAGAAGGGTGGCGAATGGGTCACCCAGGTTCAGGGGTTGGTCACTCGTTCTGGCAAGTCGAACGCGCAGTGGTTCGCGGACATAAACACGTTGGTCCAACAGAACGACAAGGTCGCGCGGAACCTGTTCCAGATGGGCTCGAACATCATGCAGCACACGAATGAGATGGCGCAGCGTCGGCAGGAACTGCAATCCGAGCTGTCGATGTCGCCAACTCAACAGGCAACGGCCGAGATCACGACGCACTACCTCGATATCGTGACGAGCCAGAATGCGGACATCCTTCAGTTGAACGCAGCCAAGGCACAGAAGGACGCTCAGAAGGACGCGCAACAGGCGGAAGACGACAAGGAAAAGGCCGCCGACGCTGAGAAGTTCATCTCCAAGCAACAGGCCGAGCGGGCCTCCTATGGGATCACGACGCAATGAAGCCCAGCATGATGCATCGGTGGCTAATGGGTGGTCTGCTGTTTGCCGCGCTCGTGCTGCCGACGGTAGCGCGTGCCGCGCTGCAGGATAGCCTTACCCAACTGGGGACGACCGGCTGGAGCTCGAGCTACGTGGTTGGCGAGGTGGCAAAGGGTGCGATGGCGGCGATCGAAGAGATCACGAAGCTGATGAAGGATCTGATCGATCTCGCAGTGACGCTCAGCAAGTCGCTCGACAAAGATTCGGACAAGATGGCGGGAGGCCTTGCAGTCATCACCATTGTCGTTGCGTTTCTCCGATTCGCGGCAACGAAGGACCCCGTCGCGGCCTGGCAGAGCGTGTTTGAAGACCTTGCCATCCTAGGGATCTTCGCGTCCGTCTATCTTGCCTACGGTACGTGGGCACCCGGCTTCTACAAGTGGTTCAACGACATGGCGGTTGCGGTGTCAGGGACCGACGCACAATCTCTGCCGATGGCGATGGTGAAGTCGGCGGGGGCGATATTCGATGCGATCAACGAAGCGCTGAAGGCCGAGCATTGGTGGAACTACGTCGCCTTGGTGATCAATCTCATTCCGCTACTGGCAGCGTGGTTCATTCTGATGGTCGCGTCGCTGGTGTTTCTGTTCTACATCTCGCTTGGCACGATCCAGATGGCTGTCGCGATCGTGATGGGGAAAATCGCATTCGCGCTCGGCATGTCGGAGTTTACGCGGGGATGGTTCAAGAGCTGGCTCGATTTCACGATCGGCGCGGGCATGTATATGGTTGTTGCCGCGATTCTCCAGCGGCTGATGACCACCACGCTTGCGACTACGTTCGGGAACACGATTTCGAAGGGGTTGACGACACCGTATTCCGGCTCGCTGACGCTTGACCTTTCGATCTTCGTGCTGATCCTCGCCTTCGAAATTCCGAAGTTCGCGTCGATGTTCGGTGGCGGCGCCAACGCAAGCGGTGCGGCGTTCAAGAGCCTGACTAAGCTTGCAACGAAGGGTATGGTTTGATGATCGACGCCCGACTTTTTGCGCCGGTCGACGCTGGCGAGCTGGTGACCCGCAACGAACGCCGTATCGAGCTGATCGCACAATGCGCGAACGAGTCGTCGCGCACGGAGTTCGATCGGAAGTGGATGGTGCTGATCCGGCGCTGTGCGGAGTGGTTCTCTTCCGTTCCGTTCAGCCCGGAGCTGTACCGAGAGCCCGCCGGTGCGTTTCGATGGACGGTCGAAACGGCCTTCTATGCGATGCGGCTCTCGGGTGGACTGAAGTTCGGCACGAACCTTCCATCGGAGCGGCGCCGCCGCATCGAGCCCCAGTACAGCTATGGTGTTTTCCTCGCGGCAATCTGTTCCGGACTGGACGAGCCGTACCGTCATTTCGACGTGGAGCGGGCGTCGGACCGCCAGGTCTGGAACCCTTCCGTCCACGGCGCGGTCGGGCCGTGGCTCGCCGACGCGAGCTACCGCGTGGCGCGGCGGGCAACTCCGCTACCGGTGGAACGTATGCGTACGGGCATGTTGGCGCTTGCGCTCGTCGGCACGGAATTGCTGTCCGGGCTCGACGCTGAGGTGCAGGCCGAGATCTTCGGCGCGATCAATCCCACACAGAGCCCAATGGGCGTGGAAAGCTTGACCCACAAGGTCGTACGCCAGGCCATCGCGACGGCCGCCGATTTCGACAGGAAGGCGCAACGGGCGGTTTTCGAGCCCGTGACGTTTGCGGTGCCGTCGGCGATCCATGTGGCCGCTGAACTGGAGCCGAAGGTCGAGGCGGCGCCGTCGGTGGCCACGCCTGCGCCGGCACCGGCACCGGTGCAACCGGTGACTGTCGATTCGTCGCCGGCGACCGCAGCTGCCGAAGGTAGTGCACCGACCGGCCCGGCGTTGCCACCGGCGGCTGACTCGGACGGCCCGACTTCCCGTGCGGTGCCGGCGCCGGCAGTTCAGGTGGCACCGAAGGGACTGGATGAACGGCAGATGGCGCTCGAGCTTCCGCCGCCAGCAGCGGCAGTAAATCCCGCCGAGATTCGACGAGAACCGGTCGCGGCCGCGGCCACGTTGGAGGAGGACCGCTTTGACGAAATCCTGAGGGGCGCTCCGCGGATGATCTCGGACTTCTTCGCAGCCCTGCAGCAGGACGTCGCCGGCGGAAAGGCCAAGGTGCGGTGGGCCGAAAAGGGTCTGGTGGTGTCGAAGCGCACGATTGGCGGTTATGGCGTCGCGAGCGACACTCTGATCGAACATATGCGCCGACGCAACCTGCTTCTCGCCAACGATCCTGCGGAGGTCACGCTGGCGCCGCGTATCGGCGAACTGATCCAGGAGCGCGGTGCATGAGGGGCTACAGCAACCACTTTCGGCCGATCTACGAAGTTCGCGCGGCATTCGGTTGGCTGATTGCGCTCCTAGCCTTGCCGCTTTCGGGCATGCCGTACGGCTGGGCCTTCGCCCTGTTCGCGCTCGCGTTGTTCGCTTTCCGCTCGGGGCAGATGTGGCGCGCGCTCAGGTTCCGGATGGGGCTGTCGACGAAATGGCTGACGACGCTTGCAGTGCCCGCGTTGCTCGCGATTCAGGCGCGCATGCGGGCCGAAGTAAATGCAATGTATCTCGGCACGGGGTTCGAATGGACGCAAAAGCACTGCCAGATGGCCCACGACATTCTGCGGATGCCGACCACGGAGATTCCGGGGCTGCCCAAGTGGTTGCCTAAGACGAAGCCCGGGCGCGCGTTCGAGGAAATGATCGAGAAGCTCTTTGCGCCGAAGGACAGTATCCGCGACCGGACGCCGCAGGGCGCCTCGTGGATCCACGGTCTTGAGCCGGCGAAAGGCTACGTGCCGTTCCACTACAAGGCGATGGGCGGCCATACGGCGGTGGGCGGGACGACGGGCTCCGGCAAGACGCGGACGTATGAAGTCATCTCGACGCAGGTCATCCACTGCGGCGACGTGCTGATCGACATCGATCCCAAGAACGACAAGGAATGGAAGGCGCGCGCCGAGCGCGAAGCGAAGCGGACCGGCCGGAAGTTCCTCTATTTCAATCAGGCCAAGCCATCCGAGTCGATTCGTCTCGAACCGCTCGATAGCTGGTCGCAGCCGTCGGAAATTCCGAGCCGCATCGCGCAGCTGATGGAGGAGGGGCCGTTCCGGGACTTCGCGTACCTGTTCATCAGCCGATCGGTGAACGGCGAACTGTACATCGGCGACAAGCCGAACCTGCGCTCGATCCTGAAGTACGCGCAGCTCGGCATTGACCCGCTTCTGGAGAAGGCGCTCAAGCGCTTCTTCATCGAAAGCGGACTGACCGACTGGGAGGAGCTGGTCACGGCCGATACGGTCAAGATTGCGAACAAGCCGGGTTCCACGCGCGTCGACGCGATGATCTCGCTCTACCAGGCCCGATTCGGTGCGAACGACCGCGGACACGAAGCGATCGATGGTTTGATCGCGACGCACGTGCACGATCGCGAGCATTACATGCGGATCATCGCGTCGGCACTGCCGCTGCTGCAGATGCTCGCGACCGGGGAAACCGGCCTGATGCTCGCTCCGAAGGTCGACGACTTCGAGGACGAACGCGAGATCTGGACGATCGAGAAGGTCATTCGCCAGAAGGCGGTGCTCCACATCGGCCTCGACTCGCTGTCCAACAGCATCGTCGCGAAGGCAATCGCGTCGATGATCCTGGCCGACGTGTCAGCCGTGTGCGGCTCGATCTACAACTTCTACGACAAGCCGCCCGAGGTGGTGCTGATCATCGACGAGATCGCCGAGGCGATCAACGAACAGGTGATCCAGATCCTGAACAAAGGTCGTGGCGCTGGGTTCAAGGCGTTCGTGGCGTTCCAGACGCGCGCCGACCTCGAGGCGAAGTTGGGGAATGCCGCAAAAATGCTGCAGGTTTTGGGGAACCTGAACAACCAGATCATTTTACGCTTGGAAGATACCGACACGGCTGAGTGGTTCTCGAAAAAGGTGGGGGATACCGCGATCCGCAACCTGATCGTATCCAGCAGCACGAGCAAGGCGAGCGAGGGCCATGTCGGTGAGTTCACCGGCTCGGTGACGCGGTCGCAACAACTGGAGGCAGTGCCGTTGATCCCGACTCGCCTGATCCAGAGCCTGCCGAACTTGCAGTACTTCATGCGGATTTCTGGCGGCGCGGTGTACCAGGGACGTATTCCAATTCTTACAGGCTAAACAACCGAGCATGTCTGCCGTATTCAAAAAAATCATTCGCGAGCACAAACTTTCCGCCCACCTGACCCCGGTGTTCACCCTTGCGCCTGAGCTGGAGCTTGTGTGCACGCGTGTCGCGGAGTTCGTCGGTGAGCACTTCATCGGGAAGGCAGAGCCGCTCGTCAAGGAGATGTTCGTGGACGGCCTTGCTGCGTTCAAGCGCGTGCGCAAGACCGGCGATCCGCATGTCGCGTTCATGCAAGGCCTGTTCGGGTCTGCACACATGCTGTATGCGCGGCGCTTTGTTGTGCGCGATGGCGAGCGCTGCCATGTCTGGTCGCCGATGTTCGAGCCGGTAACGGCGTTCGAATCCCGGTTCAAGCTGGCACCGGAGATGGTGGACGAGCGGTGTCCGGAGAACATCAGCCAGAAGTCGGCTGCATTCCAGCTGGCCGCTCGCGCGCTGACCGGTGAGACCTTCAGACTGTACTTCGAGGAATACGATGTCGCTCACACATTTTCTGATTCGGACGCTAACGCGGCTTGACGACCATACCGTGAGCCGAGTGATCTCCACCGCGGCCGCGCAGGATGAGCCGGCTGCACCGCCTCCGGCGGAATTTCGGCAGGGCAGGAATGCGATGGCATACGCGCTCGCGACGTTTATTGGTCGAAGGCCTGTCCACTTTTACGTAGGACTGTCCGGCCTGGTCGTCCTGCCGATCTATCTGCTCAGCGGGGTCGTGGGAGAGCTGTATGGCCGGTAGCAGCTTTGTCGGGCACATCAAGATGTGGTTCTTCTTTGTGCCGCTGCTCTCGGTTGCGCTCATGCCGGCGCTGCCCGATCCGTCGCTGTTCGCGATCCCGGATGCCGAAGCCGAATCGGTTGTGGCGAGCCTCGGAGAAGAGCGAACAGCGGATGCGATCGACGCGACGAATCGTGCGTTCAAGCGCTACTTCGTCGAGACAGGTCTGGTACAGGACTCCATGGAGGCCACGAACGATTCGCAGATCGAGGACGGCGGGGTGGCGAACTTCGCCAGTCGGTGGGTCCACAATTTCTGGCGTCTGGTGTACCGGGTGGTCTATCGGCTCACCGTGATGAAGTACTGGCTGCTCGGCGCGCTCGTGTTCGGCATCGCGATGTTCATCGACGGGACGGTGCGGCGCAAGGTGAGGGCGGCGGCGGCCGGCTACGTCAGTCCTCTGTCATTCCATCTCGCCGGGCACGGGATCTTGCTCGTATTCGGCGTGACGTTCACGGTGCTGATCGCGCCGGTGCCGCTTCTTGCACCGTACTGGCTGGAGATCGCCGGATGTCTCGGCGCGCTGCTCTGGAAAGCGGCGTCTTCATACCAGTAGGTCCGGAAAGCTCCAGGTTTCCGTATAGCTTTTTGCCGAATGGGCCACAACCGGTTGCGTGCGGCGCGCTCGTCGTTACCTGAAAAAGCTTGTCGAAATCGTCGACGTTTCGACCCGATCAGGCGCACCAGGCGGGTCACAATGACTCATGGTCTACGGTCCTCAGAAAGCTCGACTCCCCGTAGAGCTATGAACTCTCTCACCGCTAAGCGTCTTGCGACGCGGTAGCGGGGGCGCGGGTCACGGACTTTGACTTGGCGCGTTGCCGCGCCAGCGGTTTCGGTCTCGCCGCCACGCCCGTTCCGGGCGTGTGCGCGTCGATCAGGGCGACCGACGCTGCGTTCTGGCCGTGCTGCGCCGTATGTCCGCAGTGCGGGCATACATGCACACGTTGTGCCAGCGTCTTGGGCACGATCTCCCAGCACGTGGCGCAGCGTTGCGACGGCTTTAACTGGCGCGTGTTCGAAACGTGCAGCCGCGTACCAGCCTCTACCGCTTTGTACGCAAGCATGTTGTGCGCCATGCCCAAGCCGGCCGACAGAATCTCGCGATTCAGCCCCGCCTTTTGCTTGACCGTCCGGCCCGGCTTGTCCCGCGTGCCCTTGGCCGAACGACTCATGTTCTGGGTGCGCAGTTCTTCCGTGGCGATGACGGCGCAGGACGCGACCAGACGCGACGTCGTCTTGTGCAGGAACTCGCGGCGAAGATTACCGATGCGCTCATGCACCTTCGCAACCTGCTTTCCCAGCTGCTTATACCGGATCGATCCGCGCTTCTTGCGCGCCTGCTGCCGCTGCAGGTCCGCCATGCGTGGCATCTCATTTCGCACGAATCGCGGATTAGCGATCGTTTCACCGTCGTCGAACGTCGCCCAGTCGTTGAGGCCGAAGTCGACGCCTCGATGAGCGTCGCCGGTACGTGCGCGGGCGCATGTGTGTGCCGATACGCGCAGCGTGACCGACGCGAACCACTCGCCGTTCTTGCGCGTGATCGTCAGATCGTTGGGCTTCGCGCCGTCGCCGAAACGATGCCGGCCTCGAGCACTAGACATATCGGTTCTGATTAACAACCTGAAGACCGCGAGCGCTAGGCGCACCCGCAACCAGTTTGCCGATCACTTGGCGCCGTTCTACCGAAGGCCCTTGTTTTGGAACCGCGCATACTTTGTCGGGAGTGTCGGCGGTGCGACGTTGGAGACGGTACGAGCCTACGTCGATGCCCAAGGCACTGAGGAGCACGCCCGGCAGTCGGCCGCCAAGAAGACAAAAGCCAAACCGCTCGCTTGACCCCCTCCTGATCCGGTCGGCTTCGGATAGACGTTCGCAAGCGAACCGGCCGGACCAAGAAGGGGAATGCGCTCACGAATGTTCAACCTTACCCCCTCTCCCACGGAGGGTTTTTTTCGTCCGGCGCGGCCCGACCGCTGCGAAAGCCGCGCGAAATCGTTCACGTTTTGGAAGTCTGCCGCAGCATAGGACCGCAAGAATAGACGCAAGCCGCACGTGCGGTCAGTCAACCAGATAGGATCCACATGAGCACGATCAACGAAGAAGCGCACGTCGGCACCGATACCGCGGACGTGGCACCTGACCAAGTAGCCGTACTCCCGCCGGCGGGCGACGATGCACCCGCAGTCAAGGGTAGCCTGGTTGTGGGCGACACCCGGCAGACGACTGACGGCGCGGACGATGGTGAAGTCGAGCGTGAACTCGACGAGATGGAGAATTCGGCCAACGTGTTGCAGCGTGAAGGGCTGATCAGCAGCGATGAAGCGAAGCTCAAGCTCGAGGAGGTGGCGCGCACCCGCACGCTGTTCCGCGACCTGTCGCCCGCAGAGCGCGCGCGAATCATCCAGCGCCGGCGCGAGATCGGCCGTGAACTGATGAACAAGCAACTGTCGGGCGCCGCGGTCGTGACCGCGCGGGTCACGATGAAACACACGCGCCTTCGGCCGCTGTTCGAGCAGTGGTGGCCGTACCTGAATCGGATGACGATCAACATGCAGCGCTTCGGTCGCGCGACGTACGGCGCGAACGAGCAGGGAATCGTCAGCACGTGGTTTGAGAAGCAGCTCGATCAGCTCGAAGCCTACGTGAACGAACAGCTCGACGTAGCGCAGGGTTTCCGCGAGAAGACGGAAACGGACATGCGCGATCGCGGCGAGACGGTATTCGCGCCGACCGTGACGAAGCCGTCGCTCGATATTGAAGTCGAGGCGTACTCGCGGTTCTCGATGCGCCTGCTCTCCGTGATCCTGAAGTTCGACCAGGTGATGGATCACTTCGACTTCCTCGTCTGGAACGGGATTCGTGACCAGTCCGACGTCGACGACGAGACCGCGCGCTTCCTGCGCAAGTTCCACCCGGTCGGCCTGCGCGGCTACACGACCCACCTGAAGCTGATGAACACCGTTCGCGGTAACTGATCGGGAAGACCGGTGCCATGCTCGACGAGTTGAATCCCCAACAGCGCGAGGTGGCACTTCTGCGCCGCCACTGCCTCGCGATCGCGTGCCCGGGCGCGGGCAAGACCAAGATGAGCGCGACGAAGGCCGCGTTCTTGCTGCAGGATCCGACGGCGGTAGTGGGCGCCGTCACTTTCAGCAAGGATGCGGCCGTCGAGCTTCGCGAGCGCATTCTCGCGCTGGCGCCGCCTGATGCCAAGCGCCGGCTGATCGCCGGCACCTTCCACTCGCTCGCATACAAGCAGCTTCAACGGCCCGGTCGCGGCCGGCCGGATATTGCATCGGAAGGCGATCGCCTCGGGATGCTTGGGCGCGTGCTTGCCGAGCTCGGGTACGACTGGAAGGTTGAAGAGGCGGTACCGATCGTCGAGCGGATCAAGACGAACTTCGGCCGAGCCGATGATGGTTCGGCCGAGGCCACGCTCTACACTGCTTACCAAGACGCGCTCGAACGCAGCGGCAAGATCGACTTCCAGGATATGTTGCGCCTTGCGGTGGAGCGGATGCAGAGCGGGGACATCAAGCCCTATCGGTTCACTGACCTGCTCGTCGACGAGTTCCAGGACACCGATCCACTGCAGTTCCGGTGGGTCGAGCTGCACGCTCGCGCGGGCACGCAAGTCACGGTCGTGGGTGACGATGACCAGAGCATCTACGGGTTCCGGGCCGCACTCGGCTTTCGTGGCATGGAGAGCTTCGCGAGCACGTTCGAGGCCCAACGCGTGGTGCTCGGCAGCAACTATCGCTGTCGCGCGGAGATCCTGGCGGCTGCCGACCGGGTGATCCAGAACAACATCGATCGGATGCCGAAGGTCCTCCATGCGGCGCGTGGCGCCGGCGGCGCGGTCGTGGCGCGTCGATTCGACGACGAGTATGGCGACGCGATTGCCGCTGTTGAAGGGCTTCAACCGAAACTGGCTGCCGGCGCGACATGCGCGATCCTCGCGCGTACGAACCGAATTCTCGATCCGATCGAGTCAGTGTGCCGATCACACGGCGTGCCGTACTGCCGGGCGTCGGGCGGATCGGTGCTCAACAAACCGCAGGCCGCGCTGATGTGCAACCTGCTGCAGGTGGTCGAAGGCCATAAGCAGAATGGCATCGACGCTGTCTTGGGCTACATGGGCATGAGTTCCTATGACCTCGGCGCGTTGCACAAGCGCATGGGCGCAGCCTTCGTCCAGATGCAGAAGCAGGAACTGGTCGGCCTCGGGCTGCGCGAGGAGACAGCGACGGCGTACCGGGCCTTCATGAAGCGGCTGGGTGAGTGGCAGGCGCTTTGCCAGCGATCGTTCCATTCGCTCGCGCTAGAAGGCGTCTACGAGTGGATGATGACGTATGCCAAGGGCGACGTTGCGATCCGGGCGATTCAGAGCATATACGACGTGGTGAGTCGCCTGAACGGTTCGTTTACCGAGCGCATCGAGTTCTTGAAGCGGGACAACAACAAGCCGGGTGACGGCGTCCTGATGCTCACGACGATGCACAGCTCGAAGGGGCTGGAGTACGACCACGTCTGGATTAGCCGATCGGAGGAGGGCGTGGTGCCGGACGACAAGAGCCCAGAGTCGGAGGAGCGGCGTCTTTTCTATGTCGCCATGACGCGAGCTCGCGACAGCCTCACCATCTCGTCGATCAAGAAGAATCCGGTGTCGCGATTTGTGATCGAATCAGGGATTGAATAGACAAATGGCCGCGTGACGGCCGATTGCGTCTTGGAGCCTGGCGTCCGTCCGGAGACGAAGCTGCCAAGTCATGTTACCCAAGCGCGTACGGGCGAGGTCCATCGCATCGTCGGCCCACATGTATCCGTCCTTAATGTCTGCGTTATTTAGTCGCAAATAATAAAATGTATGATAGGGTTCCTGCGGGAAAACAACGCTCGCTCAGCAAAGTCATTGACAAGGCAGCGATTTGGTATCGCGTTAATAAATTGCAGATAATAAAACATTCTCGGTATATACTGCACCCAGACAATGCAAACGCCCTCTACCAGATGAGCAACAAGACGGTCCAGCGGCTCCTGCAAGAAAGCCGGCGCGGCCACCCAATCGATTCCAGCATGCTCAGGGACATGGGGGTGAGTGCCGCGCTCGCGGCGCACATGGTCAAGTCCGGCTGGCTGCAGCGTCTCTCACAGGGGGTCTACCTTTTGACCGGCGACACGCCATCGAGAGACGGCTCGATCACCTATCTGGGCCGATGCATACCCGGTCTTCACGTCGGCGGCAAAACGGCCCTTTCCTGGCAGGGCGTACGTCACAACATCGCCTTCCGGGAAAAAATCGTCTTATGGGGACAGAAGTCGTACCGCATTCCTCCGTGGGTGGCGGAACACCTGAGCTACTCGTACCAGACTACCACCCTCTTTGAAGACGATTTTCCCTACGAGAAGGGCCTGAAGCCGCTTCCGGCCGGCGCCCCTGAGGTACTGGTCTCCGTGCCCGAGCGAGCTATTCTGGAGCTCGCCAGCGACATCGGGAAGGGCCAATCGATGGAGGAAGCGAGCAACCTGATGGTCGGCTTGCGCAATTTGCGCCCCGACGTGCTGGACGAGTTTTTGAGCCACTGCAAACGGGTGAAGGTCGTACGGCTCGTACGCGACCTCGGACTGGAGGCCGATTTTTCATGGGCAAGAGACCTTCAGAAGCATGTTGACCGTCTTGGTGCCGGGAAAAGATGGTCGAACAAAACGAAGAACGGCCGGCTGACACTCAAACCACGATGAACGAGATCTATGTAGACACCGTCCGACTGATGCTCGGCATCGCACCGATCGTCTTCGATACTCCCCTCTTCGCCATGAAAGGTGGGACCGCACTGAATCTGTTCTTGCAGAATATGCCGCGCCTATCGGTCGATATCGATGTCGTGCTCACAGACAGAAAGCTGTCCCGCGATGAAGCAATCGCCGTTATCAGCGCAGAACTGGAGCGCGCGAGAGAACAAATCGAGGCTGAAGGGCATGCGACGAAGTTCTCGAAAGCCACCTCATCCGGGAGAGCCAAGGGCGATGAAGTGAAACTCACCGTGATCTCGGGCGAAACCTCGGTCAAGGTGGAAGTCAACTACGTGTTCAGGGGCACCTTGCTCGAACCGGTCCAGCGCCCACTCGTCGGTGCGGCAGAAGAAATGTTCAGCACTCGCATCGTCGTGCCCACGCTTCATGAATCGGAGCTGTATGGAAGCAAGCTCGTAGCGGCCCTGGACCGGCAGCATCCTCGCGACCTGTTCGATGTGAAGCACATGTACGATGTTTTCGGCTTGCGCGAAGATATCGTGGACGCGTTCGTCGGCTACCTCTCCGGTCACAACAGGCCCATCCACGAAGTGCTCTTTGGCCCGAAACATTCAATGGTCGAAGTCTATGAGACCGACTTCGTTGGGATGACTCTTGAGAGAGTCGACCTTGAAGAACTCGAGGCAACGCAAGACCGTCTGCACCGGGAACTGCCTGCTGCTCTCACCGAGAACCACCGCCAGTTTTTGCTATCGTTGGTCCGCGCCGACCCCGACTGGTCCCTGATGACCTATGAACATCTGCGCGAATTGCCCGCCATTCGGTGGAAGCTGCAGAATCTCGAGGTGCTTAAAAAGAAGAATTCAGCGCTATTCGAGCAACAGGAATCCTTGCTGCGCGAGCACTTCGCCAAGCTGGACATTGGGACAGCGCAGACCTGACCGAGATTTTTTAGGGTGTGGGAGCACACCCGATCAAAAAGTGGGTGGGGAATGCAGCGAACGCCGCGGCAATTGCGCCCGCGCGCCTGTAGCACGGACACACCCAACATGGGAGGTCAGGGATGACGGTCCGCGGTGCTCGTAGCCGGCAGACGCATACAAAGCTAGCGCACCATGTTGGTACGGTCCGGTTTCGAGCTTGAGCAACTTACAAACCAAACCTGTGGCCTTCGACTCGAGAAGAGCCAAGAGTATCTTGGCGATGCCTTGCCGTCGACCGCCCGACGATTCGAGAGCCCACATCGTCTTGGACGAATGGCACCAGACATCCACAGGATGCAGCCGGCGAATACGAGCACCGGAATCGTCCAGCAACATGCAACCGCGAATGAGGTGACGCGGTGAAGTTGACGCGCGTTTTTCATTGCGCCACCGCACTCGCTTCGAGGCACTCGGGCGCCGCTTCGCGTGGGGTTGGAGCGGCCTCGATCACCAATTCGCGTGGCACGCGCTTGAGCTGACCGTTGAGCGCGGCGTGCTGGCCGAGGCGAATCGTGCCGCAATAGAACACGTTCCCGAGCACACGGCCGTTGATTTCGAGCGTGTCGCGCGCGTGGACGTCGCCTTCCACGAGGCCATCGATCCGGACGATTTCGCCCTGGACCTTGCCCTTGACGATGCCGCCGGCCCCGATGTGCAGCAGGCCCTCGGTGGAAATGATGTCCCCGTTCGCGAGGGCGAATACACTCAGGCCGTGGTCGAGGATCATGTTGCCTTCGACGACCAGGCCGGGCATGAGGACCGTCACGTTGTTCGGCTTCGCTTTCATGGTGTGCCTCCCTTAGAACAGTGGAACGTCGCCGGTCTTGGCGGCCGTCGAGGGTTTCGAGGTGTGTTCGGTCTTCGTAGTTTCGTTATGCGGTGCAGAAGCAGTCGCCTCGGTGGTGGCTGGCTCCTGACGCTGCCGAGCGGGTGTGCGGTGGACCCGGTGCGGTGCGGGTTTCGGCTGATCAGTCGGCTGCACGGTGGGCTGTGCTGCGACGGGCGCTGCGGTCGTTGCGGGCGGCGGTGGGGGCACCTTTTGGGCGGCTGCGACCTGTTGCTGGCCAGCGGCTGGGTTCGAAGCCGCGCGCGCGGCTCGGATCGGTGACGTGGCAGCCTTTTCCGGATCGGTCACGGACGCAGTGGCACTTGCCTGCGCCGCTGATCCACCAGCCTCCCCGGTCCACAGTGCTTGCGCGTCGACTCGGGACAAGCCCGCCGGTGTGCGTTCGGTTGGCTCGGTAAAGGCCGCACTGGTGAGCTGCCGTTGGGACCCGGGTGGCGTGGAGGCCGCGGCGGCCGTCGGCGCAGCGATCGGGGTTTGTGCGGTCGACCGCTCAACGTGTGCAACGGCATGCGGCGTATGGAGCACGTGCCAGAGCTTCGCTGCGCAGACGCCTGTGAGTCCGGCCCCCGATACCACGGCAAGGACGATGGTGGCCGGCCGGCAGAGTTTTCGACCGGCAGAAGACAGTCGAGCGGTGACGCGCTCGCGCGCCGATTCCTGCCGGTCAGGAGCAGGGAGTGCCCGCACGTGGCTCTTGATGTCGATGACGACGGGTTGCGACGAGTATTGGGCGTGTAGCGCCTGGATCTCTCGAATGTTCAAGATTTCCTCCGTGGATGATCGGCATACCGCGCGACAGCGTTTGAAGGCGCGGCAGGCTCAAGACGAGCTTATTCACCGGATTCCAATGTCAAGCCGATGGGGGCGTGCTGTGGGTGCTGTCGCGTCAGTCGCGCGCGGTGCCGTCGGCGTCGTATCGGTCGTTGTCCGGGATGCACACGGTTCTCACGTGCAGGATCCGGCCTTCGGCGTTCTTGAGGATGTTGGCTCGGTCCTGCGGCGTGATCTTCTCCGCGAGTTGGGCTTCCATCGACGCGACGAACAGGCGGTCGTACTGGGTCAGGCACCTGACCAGCAAGCCTGCGAGCGGCCGCGTCACCTTCAATTCGATCTGCTCGTACGGAAACGTCAGCGAGCGCGCGTTGTGCCGCTCGACCCATGTGGTGGCCTTGCGCATCCAGTCGGCGGTATCGCGCAGGGCAGTCTCGACCGCCCGAACCTTGCCGCCACGGGCGACGGCGATCTTGGCGGCGCAGAAGTTGTAGTCACTTCGGATAAACGTGCGAGCGAAGACAGAGCTGTAGTGCAGGATCGTGACGGCGTCGGAGTCCGGCACGATCTTGTCGATACGGCGGTCGCTCGTCAGTCGTTGGATTGGCTTCAATCCAGTCGACGTGGCGAGGCGCACTGGCGGCTCGTCGGCGGGTGGGGTGCTTTGCGTGGGCGTGTCGAGTTGCCCGCGCCCTTCGTGCGATGGTTCGAGAACGGCAGACATGATTTTTTTCGGGTGGTCTCTCTCATCGATGATTCTGAGCGAGGTACCCGATGCGTGTACCGGCAAAAGCGTGGCTGTTTTCGTGAGCTTTTCGGGGAACGCGCGCGCAAATACTCGCGATACTGACTCTACTTCTCGCGTCCCTGACGCATCGACCTTGACTTCGCTGGCCGAAGTCCATCTTTTGTACAAGCCGTGCCAATGGGCATGCTCCGACTGGTTGGCAACCAGTGTGGAATTCCTTTCTGATGAGCGCCTCGCCCGCGCTCCCCATTTCAGTCATGAAACTCGTTGCTGGCCGCATTCATTTGCGCCGCGACGTCTTTCGAACCCGGACATCGGGTGTCTCTCTCCATGCCTCTGTCTGGGTAGAACGACTGTAGTCGACTGAGCCGTGAACCTGCGTCGGAATGGCACTTCCGAAAATGGGCTGTAGCACAGCGTGACCATGCTGTGCGAGGACGACCTAACGTTCTCTCTATGAGCCGACCGGCTCCCTGAGCACCACGTCCCCGGAAGGGACGTGGTGCTTGGGTCATTTCACCGAATCCACGAAGCGCGTTCCTCTGCCGAGGAACGCGCTTTTTTTCGTCCTTTTTTCTGTTCTGGAGGTACGTGTGCTTCCCAATCGTCTCGATTCCCGGATTGCCGACGTGATCAGTCAAACGATCGCCGAGAAGAGGTCCGCCACCGACACGACGTCACCCGCCTGGTGGGAACGTTGCGAAGTGGCGCAAGTCGGCATGTTCACCGACTCCGACCGCCGGATTTTTCTGTCCAGTGTCGCCCACCGCCGCGGAGAGGCGGCCGCCAACGCGCTCGAGCAATCGGCAGACGCGTTGCGCACCCAGGCGATCTCCAAAATTGCGAGGAAACTTTCATGAATGCAGTTGTCAGTTTGGTCGGCGGCCCCGTACGGAGCGTCGTCGAAGAGCGGGCCATGCGTCCGCCGGTGATAGGGAAGATCCGGCCCGGCATCAAGGTCCTGACGTCGGCCGCCCGGGGCAATCCTGATGCAGTTGCTCTATACGACGCGATGGTGGCTGCCGGCGACTCCTTCGAGACGATCGGCAAGGCGATCGAGTCCCGTTACCGGCTCAGGAATACGCTGGCACCGCGCAATACCGATTACTTTACCTGCCGCCGGTCGGATTTCAACAACCCTGACGTCGCTGACGAAATCCTTCGACTCTACGGCGAGGATCGCGGGCAGGGTGTCAGGCTCTACCGCTTTCCGGTGTTGTTCGCCTTCAACGACTGGATGCAGAACATCCCCAACGAGATGGCGGCATGGGGCACCAGCGGTCGCAAGTACTTCTCGGAGTACGGGCACGATGGGCTCCGATACTGCAAGACGTACGCAAAGGTCGAGCGCGACCCGCGCGCGCAACGAGCATTTCGACACTTCGGCGGTCGAGACGTGATCTTCCGTCAGGACGACGCGATTCCCGACGGAATCTGCAACCCGGAGCAATGCCCGCAATACCAGAGCCGGCAGTGCAATCTGGGCGCGCACTTCATCTTCGCGATTCCCGACATCAAGGGTCTGGGCTTGATCGAGCTCCCTACCAACTCGATTTACGTGCTGCAGAAAGCGTATGCGGCGATGAAGACGGTCCAGCTGGCCCGCGGCAAGCTGACTGGAACCCGGTTTTGGATCTCGAAGCGCGAATTCGATATCACACGGATCAACGATCAGGGCGAATCGGTCCGGCAACCGCAGATGCTCACCGTGCTCGATGCCGATATCGATATCGGTGCACTGCTCGACGGCGCTGAGGACACGCGGTTGGCTATCGAAGAATCGGAAACGGCCACGCAGAGCGATCCCGGCGGTACCGTGATTCAGCTTCACCCCGCGGACGGCGAAAGCACTGCCGGCCGCACTGATCAGGTCGAAGCCGGTGACGGCCCGCCCGAGGCGATGGAGGAGAAGCGCCACCGCATGCAGGACCTGCTGCAACGTCTTCGCTTCGTTGAAGAAGAGCAACGCAAGTCGTTTCGCATCTACGGCCACTTCCGATTCGGACGCGGCTGGACGGAGCGGCCCGCTGACGTCGACAAGATGCTCGCGCGGCTGACGACGGCGCTCGAGGATCGGGACTCACTGCATCGCGAAATCGATGAGGCGGTCGAATTGTTCCGCAACGCGTAACTGACACCCCTTTCGCCGGCCCTCCGGGGCCGGTGTTCTTTTCTCAATGGCGCGTATCGGAGAGTCCTTCAGCAAAGCGATTTGCTCAAGTGCTTTCGACCGCGTGGCTCACGCATCGAAATCGTCCGCGCAAGCGGCCATCTCTTGACTCATCTCTCTGGAGGATCTCATGCGCCGGATCGGCAATATCACGGCGTTTTTCGGCGCCGTCGACGTGTTCAGCAATTGGCACCCGTGCCGCTTTACGTATCACGAGGTGACGTTCAACTGCGGCGAGCAGTTCATTATGTACGCGAAGGCGTTGCTGTTTGACGATCACGCAACTGCCGCAGCGATTCTCGCATCGACGTCACCGCGCGAGCAGAAGCGCCTCGGTCGTTTCGTGAACGGCTTCGACGATGCACGTTGGGTGCAGATTCGCGAGTCCATCATGTTTGTCGGCTGTCGCGAGAAGTTTCGACAGAACGAGGCTTTTGCGGCTGCGCTGCGCGCAACGGGAACGTCAGTCCTGGTCGAGGCGAGCGCGTATGACCGGATCTGGGGCGTGGGGCTCTGCGAACACGATCCGCGCATCGCCGATCCGTCTGCCTGGCTGGGACTGAACCTGCTTGGCAACACGCTCATGCGTGTGCGCGATGTGCTTTCTCGATCGTGACTTCCCTTCTTGCGCTGCGTGCTGGCGCGAACCTATATCTGGCTGCCCCCGGGTAGTCATTTCTTTTTCTGGAGGCGTTGATGAAGATCGCGCATTTTTCTGACCTGCATTACGCACCTGAAAACCTCGACGAGGCGGACCGGTGCTTCTCGCATGCGGTGGGTGACGCTATTGCGAGCGAGGCCGTTGTGGCGGTGATCAGCGGTGACTCAACAGACCATCGCCTCGACGCCCACGCGCCGGCACTGAACGCACTCGCCACGCAGGTACACCGACTCGTACAAGCGATGCCGGTGTTGATGCTGCAGGGCACGTTCTCGCACGAGCCGCCGGGGACGCTGGACAACTTCGCGCTGATGGGCGCGCGGTATCCGGTGGCCATTGCGGACCGCGTCTGTCAGGTGGCGCTTTACGACGGAAACTTCTGGTTCTCGCGTGGTCCGGTTTTCGACGAAGACGAGGTGCAACACCATCTGTACAGCGAGCCCGAAGCGATCTTTACCTGTCTTCCGACGATGAACAAAGCAGAGCTGGCGCTGCGCGTCGGGTCGCTGGCGGCATCGACTGATCTCGCGGACACCCTCGCGGGGTTCCTCGCCGCTGCTGGCCGGATCAATGCAATGTTCCGAGCGGCGGGCGTCCCGACGATCGGAGTGTCGCATGGCACGGTGAACGGTTGTCAGACGGAACACGGCGTCACGATGGCAGGATTCGATCACGAGTTCAGCCTCGGTGCGCTGTTTGGTGCGGAGTGCTCGGCGTTCATGCTCGGTCACATCCACAAGGTGCGACGTGAGGTTGCATAAGTAATTGTTCTGCACGGCAGTCCTGCGTGACAGAACCAGCTGTTCCTCCAGCTGTAGCCTACAGATGCATGCGTGGACGGTAACGGCCGCGTGTGAAGCCATCTGGACAACGTAGCCCATTCCGGTTGGATGAAGCGAACCTCGCGAGAGGGATGCGGAACTGCGAGCATCACGCGGTGGGGCGCTAGGCTTGGGAGTATGGTGAACGTAAGTGAATCGGTGATAAATCTCGTCATGTGTGAAGGAGCCAAAGATGCTGGGCTTCAACCAAAACGGTGTGTAGATGGTTCTGGTCTTCTTGTGTGACCAGACGAGGACGTGAATCTACCGGGAAAAGGCCGACGCCTAACCTTCCAGTGTTACTTATGTGAAACACGGTAAGCCCGTAGCTCTGCCTGAGAGGGCAGGCGAACCGTAAGGAACGCTGTCGGAGTTGCGGGTATGGGATGCCGGAGAAAGCGAAAGTCGGACTGTAATGGTACGAATAGGGATTGAGAGGCAACTCGACATCATCCTGCCCGAAAGGGAGCAGACTTCCGGCTGGTCTCTCTTTGCAAGAGAGTTTGACGAACCTTCTTAACGGAGGAAAAGCAGATGACGACCATGAAAATGGTTGGTGCAGCCTCCGACTGCGAGGTTGCGTGGCACGCTATAAAGTGGAGCGACGCGCATCAAACAGTAAGACGGCTGCAAATGCGTATTGCGAAGGCAGTTAAAGAAGGGCGCTGGGGTAAGGTGCAAGCCTTGCAACGGCTCCTGACTCACTCGTTTTATGGCAGGGCAGTAGCTGTGAAGCGAGTGGCCGAGAATGGAAAACGTACTTCAGGTGTAGACGGCGCGGTATGGGATACGCCTGAAGCGAAAGTCAGAGCTGTGTTGTCTCTGAAGCAGAGGGGTTACAAGCCTCAACCCTTGAGACGGGTATTTATCCCGAAAGCAAATGGCAAGTTGCGCCCGTTGGGTATTCCGACGATGGCCGACAGAGCGATGCAAGCGTTGCATTCGCTTGCTCTTGAACCTATCGCGGAAACCACTGCGGATCCTAACTCGTACGGCTTCCGACGGGGGCGGGCGAGTCGAGACGCTGCTGAGCAATGTTTTATTTCGCTCGGCAAACGCGTTTCACCTCAGTGGGTCTTGGATGCAGACATTGCTGGATGCTTTGACAATATCGACCACGACTGGTTACTGGCCAATGTCCCCATGGACAAAGGCATTCTCAGAAAGTGGTTGAAATCCGGCGTTGTATGGCAGGGTCAGAAATTTTCGACGGTAGCGGGGACTCCGCAAGGAGGCATCATCTCTCCGCTATTGGCGAATCTCACTTTGGACGGGATGCAGCGAGCTCTCGCGGCACACTTTGGTATCAAGCAGTACAAAGGTGTCAACGGGGAACACAATCCCAAAAAGGTGAATCTGATACGGTATGCAGACGACTTTGTGATCACGGGCGCGTCGAAAGAGGTGCTCGAAGAAGCAAAAATCTCAATCGAAGGGTTCTTGACGGAGAGAGGGTTAACGCTGTCCGACGAGAAGACGAAGATTGTGCATATCGAAGAGGGTTTTGACTTCCTTGGTTGGAACTTTCGTAAGTACGGAACGAAGTTGCTGATTAAACCAGCGACCAAGAACGTGCAGGCTTTTCTGCGAAAGGCGCGAGGAATCATCAAATCAAGCCGCCCTGCAACGCAGATGGAGGTGATCAACCGGCTGAATCCAGTAGTTCGGGGATGGGCCAACTATCATCGTCATCAAGTGTCGAAGGACACCTTTAACAAGGTGGACCACGTCATTTGGAAACAGCTTTGGCAGTGGGCTTGCCGCAGGCACCCCAACAAATCTCTCGGCTGGGTGAAAGGTCGTTACTTTCATCGTGTCAAGGGACGAGACTGGGTGTTTGGCACATCGGTGACTGATGACCGTGGCGTGGACCGGTTCGTTTCATTGGTGAAAGCCAGTGATACGCCCATTCGACGGCATGTGAAGATCAGGGCAGAAGCGAATCCATACGATCCTGGCGGGGAACAGTACATCGAAGACAGACTCGGTCTGTCAACGAAGGAAAGTCTTCAGGGACGGCATCGTCTGCGGATGCTCTGGTATGCGCAGGATGGTAGGTGTTCCAACTGCAATGAGCGAATTACGAAGGACAGTGGCTGGCATGTTCACCATATCCTTCCGAAAGCTCATGGCGGAAACGACGCTTTCTCTAATCTTGCGCTTCTCCACCCGAATTGCCACAGGCAAATCCACAGCCAAAATTCTCGGGAAGCTGCCGGCTCTGGTCAAACAGGGCTTTGATGAGGCTTGAGCCGTATGCGGGGAAACTCGCACGTACGGTTCTTAGGGGGGGATGAGGCCGAGAGGTCTTGTCTCTACCCGACTATCAGACGTGGGAGCGCGAGGGACGCGTCGTCGGCTATCCCGGATCGGTCGGGCGGTTCCACTACGGCGAGCTCGGCGACAAGGGCTATCTGGCGTGGGACGTGTCGGCTTCCAAAGCAAGTGCCACGTTGATCCCGACGCCTTCCCGCGAAATGGTCTCCGTTGCTTTTGACGGGCCGCCTGACACGAACGAGCTGGAAGCACTCGCAGCCGCATCTGCCGGGAAATTCGTGCGTATTCGCTGGCAGATCGATGAAGAGCATAAGCAGCTGGTCGACCGCAAGGCGATCGAAGCGATGTTCTCGACGGCCGCCGGCGTAAAGCTTGAGCCTCGCGTATTGCCTGTCATGCGCAGCCGGGCAGAAGGGATCAGCACGGCGCCGACGGTCGACGCGAAGTTGACCCGTTGGTGTGAGCTGGCCGACGTCGATGCGGTCTCGCTGGTTGATCGGCTGCAGTTGCTCGAGACTGGCGAACCGGACGCGATCGCGCAAGCGATCCTGGCGCGTTTAGCCGACACCGCTGAGTCCACCGGTGATCAGTTCAGCGCGCCAAGCGTCGCGTCGGATCTGTCGCTGGCCACCACGGTGGCGCACGGGGTGGATGCTGCGACGGGCGCCGGTGAGCCGGCCTGGCTCAACGACGATCTGTTCGCGGCGTAATGCCGCTCAACGACGGAGCGTCTTCCGTCCATTCGAACACAGCCGTGTTCCGATAGCCCGTGTGGCTATCGAAACAAGGTTCACCGCGCGTCCGTTGGCGCATCGAACGCAGCAGCTGCATCCATTTTCTTTCTACCCGGACGGGACGTGTTCCCCGTCAGGGGCGCACACCGTCTCAATTCTGGAGTGTGCTCATGTTTGGTCTCTATCCTGCTGGCGTCCGTTGGGCGCAATCCTATACTGCGTCCAACGACGCCAAGTCGTTGCAGAAGCGCCTTGTCGACCACGGCGGGTGCACTGCAGCCCTCTTTCATCAACCGTTCGGTGTTCAGCGCGGCGCCGTCATCGCGCAACGCGATGGCCTGTTCGTCCTGACCCATGTGATCGAAGCCGACCAGGCCGAAATCGTGGTCACGCCGGGCGTCGAGCTGCAGAACCTGCTCTGGTCGTTCGACTCGGGGTACTCGAGTCAATGGTCAGGTCGCGAGCTGCAGATCCTCACGGGTTGTCCCGATTGGGACTCGGTGCTCAAGCAGACGTCGGACGCGTTCCGTCGCCTCTGTGGGACAGTGCGGGCCGCCGTCGATGGCACGTTGGGCAAGCCCGCTTCCCGGCCCGAGCCGACGCTGACGATCGACGACGATGATGTGCCATTCCTGCCTGACGACTATCTGCAGCCCATCACGCTCGCGGAGATCCAGTCATGCGACCACTGAAACTGTTGCTCGAAGGGTTCCATGGCGTGCGGGACGGGATGAAACGCGACAGCGTTGAACTCGACCTGGCGTCACTGCCCAACGGATTGATCGCGTTGACGGGGCCGAACGGCGCCGGCAAGACGACGATTATGGACAACATCCATCCGTACCGGATCATGCCGTCGCGCGTGTCGAAGCTCTCGGTCGATGCGTTCTCGTACTGGGATCACATCTGCGGGGTGCAGGCGCGCAAGGAGTTCGAATGGGAGCACGATGGCTTGCGCTATCGATCAACCTTCGCATTCCGCAAGCCTGGCAAGACCGGCAAGGCGGACTACTTCCTGTTCTATCACTCGACCGATGGTGAGTGGCGGCCGGTATCGCTGCCGGACGGAACCGTGTCGGACGGCAAAGGTGAAACCTACGATCGATGTGTCGATGCGATCTGCGGTTCGCTCGAATCGTTCTTCACGAGCGTGTTTTCGGCGCAGAACCGCCGACCGCTGGCGTCGTACGCTGCGAGCGAGATCAAGGCGTTGCTCGCTCAACTGCTGAAAATCGATCACCTCCGCGCTTTGTCGACGAAGGCGGCAGATGTCGCAAAGGTGCTGGCCCGGCAACTCGGTGTGGTGCAGCAGGATCTCGCGGCGTTTTCTGGAAAGCGTGAGCGGGTCGATCAAACGCGCAAGGCGATCGCGAAGGACGTTTCGGAGATCGCAGCCGCGCGCGAGAAGCGCACGACAGCCCAGGCAGAGATCGTAACGCTGATGCAACAGCACGCCGTGCTGGTTGCCAAGCAAGGCGAGAACGCAGGTGCGGCGGCGCGGCTCGGAGAACTGGGTGCGCGTCGGACCGAGCTGCAGACCTCGCTTCGTGTATTGGAGCGTGACGGACAAGCGGAGCAGCAACGGCTCTTGCAGCGTGCGACGACGATTCGTAACACGATCGCCGGCCACGTAGCGGTTGTTCGGCAGCGTGAGCCCATTCTTAGCGCCGCAGTAGATCGTGACGAGGTGCAGCTTCGTCTTGGAAAGGCCGAGGCTCTGATCGAACCCCTGCAGCGCGCGATCGACGAGCTCGACGCGAAGCGACTGCGGGCAGTAACCGTCGGGTCGACGCTCTCCAGCCTGCAATCGGAGGGCACGACCAAAGCCGATCTGATCAAGACCCTGACCGAGCAATCGGCAGTCATCGGATCGGTGCCGTGTGCGGGGATGGATATTCACGTGACGTGCCCGTTGCTCGCGCAAGCGAGGAGCGCGGCACAGCAGGTGGACGTCCAGACCATCTCGTTGAATGACCTTCGGGGCCGCTACCGCGGCCACAAGGCGGAACTGGATCAACTGGCACCTGCTGTCGCGGCGTTGTCTGCAAAGCGCGCGGAACTGCAGCGCGTCAATGCGGAAATCACGGCTGCCCGGCAGGCGCTTCAACGCGCGACCGAACTTGCTGCCCGAAAGCCGCTGCTCGACGCAGCTGAAAACGGGATGCGACAGGGCCACGCGGAACTCGAATCGCTCGATGTTGAGCGAGGCGAGGCGTCGAAACGTCGGGAGACCGAGACGGTGCGGCTCAACGGCTTGTTGCGGGAGGTCGAGGCCGAGGTGTCGCGCCTGGCTTCGGTCGATGTTGCGCAAGCGATTGCGGATGTCGATCGCCAGTTGGCCGCTCGACGCGAGACCTGTACGGGGCTGGACGCCAGGATCGAAGCATTGATCCGGAGTCAGGCTACGGGAGAAGCGACGCTGGTGACGCTCGAGCGCGAGCTTGAGGGTTTTTCGGCGACGCAGGCACTCGCAGAGCGCATCTCGGACGAGATCGCGAAGTGGAACCTGTTGGCGAAAGGGCTGGGCAATGACGGCGTGATCGCGCTGACGATCGACGACGCTGGCCCGGCACTGACGCAGACGGTGAACGACCTGCTGCTCGCGTGCTACGGCACGCGATTCACGGTCGAGATCCAGACGCAGCGCACGTTGGCCAACGGTGAAACGCGCGAGGGATTTGAAATCCTCGTGCACGACGCCGAAAGCGACAGCAGCAAAGCGGTCGGCGTGATGTCCGGTGGTCAGAAGGTGTGGATCAACGAATGCCTGACACGCGGCGTCGCCCTTTATATCGCGGGTAACGCGGGACAACCGTACGAGACGCTGTTCAGCGACGAGTCGGATGGACCGCTTGATCCCGATCGCAAGGTGCAGTTCATACGTATGAAGCGCGAGGTGCTGCGTCGGGGCGGGTATGCGCGGGAGTTTTTCATCTCGCAAACGCCCGACCTGATTGCAGAGGCCGATGCGGTCATCGACGTGGCCGCACTCGCGAGGTAGTGCAGCACACATTTTTAACCCTGGTGGGGAACGTTCCCCACAGGGGCGTTCCTCGCCTTTTTTCTTTTCGAGGAACGCAATGAAACTGAAGTCCAATCCGGCTGCTCTGATTCGAAGCCTCGCGGTTTCGATCCGCCCGAAGCCCATTCGCATGGGTACGGAACACGTCTACGAGCTGAACGGCTCGCGGCTGTGCGACGTGCTGATCAACGGGCGCTGGGTGACGGTGGCGGCTACGGCTGTCGTGGCATTCTGAATCGTCGACGAGGATCGGTCGATGAACGGGATGACGAACATGGTGATGCTGTTGATTGCAATGCACGGCGGTTCGGAGCCGTCGGTGCCTGCCCTGCGCTACGCGGTGGCTTCGCAGGCCGCCGTGAATGAGCGGCCACCCATGAGAATGGACGCGGTCATCTGCAAGGATGGCCAAGTCCACACCTTTCCGGCCGGGCACCCCAAGCCCTGCATCTAAACCCCTGACCAACGGCTCCGCTCTCGTAAGAGAGTGGGGCCATTTTTTATTTTCGACAACCTTTCTGCTTCCCCTGCACCTAAGGTGCGATCTGGCATGATCGGAGTCGAAGTAATCACGCGGACGAAAGGCAGGGGGAATAAAGACTGTCGAAAGATTACTACTAGGAATTCTTAAACGCTTCAAGACGTTGGGGATTGGTAAGCGGCTCGGCGCGACCAGTTCCATATTCGCGCGCGCGCGGGGCATGATGTGAGAGCTTGGGGAGTTTCCGTGAGGATCACGTGAGATCGTGCCCATGATCCACGATCGTGGGCACGATCCATCTGGATCCATGAAGCAGTCAGGCAGTGCCATGCGAGCTGATCAACGTCAGTCTGTCGACCACATTCCAAGGCAGCAGTTCGTCGACACGGGTGAGATCGGACGGAATTAATGGAGGCCAACGGGTTAAGCAGCGACCTGATTCAGATAGAAGCGCTGTGTGAATGCGACCGGTGACTGGTAATCTGAGGCTCGCCTGCGAACGTTGCCGGTTGTGGAAGATCTCTGTGTATTCGCTAATCGAGTGCCGCGCCTGCTCGCGCGTGGCGAAGCGTGGATCGTACAGATGGGGATGGGGCTACCGATGAATTCCACGACTCTTCCTTGGGGCCTGGGCCACGAGTCAGGCATAATTTCTCAGTTGACAATCAAATCGGTTCCGCATCGGCCGAAGATGCCACCAGATCCTCCAATCTGACTGGACCGGATATGCACGTTTCTTTCATCCTATTTGTCTATACCTAACGCGTGAACGCCCCAGACTCCACGCCGTCATCGCGCGCCGACCTCGTCTATGTCAGCGTCCGCGAGGACATTTTCGACATGCATCTACTGCCCGGTGATCGCGTCACGGAAGCCAGCATCGCAGAACGGTTCAGCGTGTCGCGCACACCCGCGCGCGAAGCGTTGCTTCGCCTGCAGAGCGACGGGCTCATGCGCGGTTACGTCAGGGGCGGATGGGAAGTCGTGCCGATCGATTTCAAGCGCTTCGACGATCTGTACGAAATGCGTCAGCTGATCGAGACGTTTGCCGTGTCGAAGCTGTTTGACCAAGACGGCGCCGTACAACCTGACGTCTTGCCCTTGCTGGAGCGGCTTGAGCATGTCTGGACGGTGCCGCCCGCTCAGCGGCTTCGTAACGGACGAGAAATGGTGGCGCTCGACGAAGCCTTTCACCAGGCGCTCGTCTGGGCTGCCGACAATGCGGAACTCACCAGCGTGATGCAGCGTGTGACTGACCGCATTCGCGTCGTGCGGCGCCTCGACCTCGTACGCGGCGACTGCATCGACGAAACCTACGACGAACACATCGCCATCCTCGACGCGATCCGCGCTGGTGACAAGGACCGCGCCATTGCCCTGATCGCGCGACACATTGAAGGCAGTCGTGTTGCCGTTCGAACGATGACGGCCGAACGCCTGAAACATGCACGCACCGCGAAAAGGCCGGATAGCGTGCCGTATGCACCACCGAGGGTAAGAGGACCGGCGTAACCGCCCCGCCTCCGGGCATCGACGCCCGAATGTTCAAGCGCGCGCCAGGCGCAGCAAGGGTTTGTCGCATCGCGGCATGCTGGCACATGGTTTGCTTGATATTCTTGTATACAAGCAAATCGAGCCCAACATGTATTCCGCTTATCTGAACCCGACGCGCGGCACGCGCGGTATGGCCGTCGCCCCGCACGCACTCGCCTCGCAAAGCGCATTGGCGATTCTTCGTGAGGGCGGCAATGCCGTCGAAGCCATGATTGCCGCCGCGGCAACGATCGCGGTGGTCTACCCGCATATGAACAGCATCGGAGGCGATGGCTTCTGGCTGATTTCCCGACCCGGGGCCGAGCCAATCGGCATCGAGGCGTGCGGCGCGGCCGCGCTGGCCGCGCACATCGATGCATACCGCTCGCGCGGTCTTGCCGCCATTCCCGCTCGCGGCCCGCTCGCAGCCAACACGGTTGCCGGCACCGTGTCGGGCTGGGATCAGGCGCACCGATTGTCCCGAGACGTACTCGGCGGCAAGCTGCCCGTCAAACGCCTGCTCGAAGACGCGATTCATTATGCGAAAGCCGGGATGCCCGTGACCCTGAGCCACGCACGCTGCATCGAAAGCCGGCTCGCTGAACTCACACCGATCCCGGGCTTCGCCGGCACCTTCCTGCGCGACGGACGGGGTCCCGCCACGGGCGACCAGATTACCGCACCGCGACTCGCCGCGACGCTCGAGCAGCTAGCTAACGCGGGTCTTGATGACTTCTACCGTGGCGACGTCGCACGCAGCATCGCAACCGACCTGCAGACACTCGGCTCGCCAGTCGCGCTGTCCGATCTCGAGCGGCACGAGGCACGGCTGCGCGTTCCGCTCGCACTCCAGCACTCGCTCGGCACGCTCTACAACATGCCGCCGCCCACGCAAGGGCTCGTGTCGCTGCTCATCCTCGGCATCCTCGACCGCCTGTCGCCAGCGAAGATGGATCCGCTCGGCCCCGAGTTCGTGCACGCGTGCGTCGAGGCCACCAAGCTGGCATTCGGCGTACGCGACGCCCATCTCACCGATCCCGATTACATGTGCATCGACCCGTCGACGCTGCTCGAACCGGCAGCCCTCGACGAGATGGCCCGGCAGGTGTCCCCGACCCATGCAGCGCCATGGGGCGCAGGTCGCGGCCCAGGCGACACGGTATGGCTCGGTGTGATTGACGACAACGGCGTCGCGGTCAGCTTCATCCAGAGCATCTATCACGAATTCGGCAGCGGCGTGGTCTTGCCCGGCACGGGCATCAACTGGCAGAACCGCGGATGCAGTTTCTCACTCGACCCGACCGCACTCAATTCGCTCGCACCCGCGCGCCGGCCGTTCCATACGCTCAATCCTGCCCTCGCGCGGCTAAGCGACGGTCGCACCATGGTGTACGGGAACATGGGCGGCGACGGGCAACCGCAGTCGCAAAGTGCGGTGTTCTCGCGCATCGCGCATTTCGGCTGGAACCCACAGGCCGCGATCGATGCGCCTCGCTGGCTGTTGGGCCGCACGTGGGGGCAGTCGACCGACACGCTCAAACTCGAAGCGCGTTTCCCGCCCTGGACGATCGCGGCACTCGAGGCGTTCGGCCATGCGGTTGAAGTGCTGCAGCCGTACGACGAGGCGATGGGGCACGCCGGCGCAATCGTCAGGTATGCGAACGGACTGATCGAAGCCGGCTACGACCCCCGCAGCGACGGAGCCGCCGCGGGCTGGTAGGCGCCAGCACGCCCTTTTTCAATCGACGTTGTTGCGTATCCGGCCTGCCGGCCCGGAGGACGCCGTACGTCCGCGCCTGCCCGATTGCAGGCATCCACCAAACGGAGAGCAACATGACTTCCCCTTTGCCAACTACGACGGCTGCCCGCGTTGCGAACGCGTCGTCGTCCACGACACGCGGCCGCTGGCTTCAACTCACCCTCGGCATCGTCTGCATGATGACCATCTCGAGCCCCCAGTACGTCTGGACGCTGATGGCCAAGCCGCTGGCCGCCAAGCTCGGCGTTGCGTTGCCGGAACTGCAGGTGACGTTCTCGCTGCTGATCGTGCTGCAGACGTTCTTTTCGCCATTCCAGGGCAAACTCATCGACCGCTTCGGGCCGCGGACGCTGATTTCGATCGGCACGGCCCTGTCCGGTCTCAGCTGGTTGTTCGCATCTCACGCGAGCAGCCTGTCGACGCTGTATCTCACCTATGGCATCGTGGGCGGCCTCGGCACAGGAATCGTCTATATCGGTGTCGTCGGCCTGATGGTCCGCTGGTTCCCGGAACGTCGCGGCTTTGCCGCCGGCGCGGTGGCCGCGGGCTACGGGATGGGGGCGATCGTCACCACGTTCCCGATTTCCGCGTCGCTGCAGGCACATGGCGTCGACACGACCTTGTGGATGTTCGGCATCGGGTTCGCCGTCGTCGGCTTCCTCGCGGCGCAAGGGCTGCGCGTGGCACCGTCCGCGGACGGCGTGGCCGGACTGACGGCCCAATCGTCGACAAGAAATCTGAGCCCATCGCAAATGTTCAAGACGCCCGTCTTCTGGCTGATGTTCGCGATGATGACGATGATGTCGACATCCGGCTTGATGGTGACGTCGCAAATGGCTTTCTTCGCCAGCGACTTCGGCATGACGACTGCCGTCGTATTCGGCATGGCCGCGCTGCCGCTCGCGCTGACGATCGACCGCTTGACGAACGGCCTGACCCGGCCGCTCTTCGGCTGGATTTCTGACCGCTACGGACGGGAAAACACGATGTTCGTCGCGTTCGGCCTCGAGGGCATCGCGATGACCCTGTGGCTGCTCACGCGCGACAACGCGGTGCTGTTCGTGCTGTTCTCCGGCTTGGTGTTCTTTGGCTGGGGGGAGATCTTTTCACTGTTCCCGTCGACGCTGACGGATACCTTCGGCACGCGTCACGCGACAGAAAACTACGGCTGGCTCTACATTTCGCAGGGCATCGGCTCGATCTTCGGCGGTCCGCTTGCCGCCCTCATGCACCAGCACGCGGGCAGTTGGGTACCGGTATTCGCGTCGGCCATCGCGCTCGACATCGCCACGGCGCTGCTTGCGATCGCGGTTCTCAAGCCGATGCGCGCACGCTTTCTGACTCCCTGAAATCGGTGCGTCTAGCGCCCAAACGCATCGGACTTCGCCCGAGTGAAAGCTTCGGCTGCCGGGCGTTCGGGGAGGGGCACGCCGCGAGATGCTCGAATGCTGAGCTCTCAGCACCACTGAGTCCCTTCCCGAGCCTGTGAACAATCGATGACCCGCTCCAAATTTCTTCCCGACAACTTCACCCTGGCGCTCATCGGAACGGTGGTCATCGCCAGTCTGCTGCTATGCCGCGGCATAGTCGCGATTGGTTTCAATGGCTTGACGACCTTCGCGATCGGGCTGCTGTTCTTCCTGTATGGCGCCAAGCTCTCGCGCGAAGCAATCGTAGCCGGCATCACGCATTGGCGTCTTCACGCCGTGGTCCTGCTCAGTACGTTCGCGCTGTTTCCGTTGTTGGGCCTGGCGCTGAAACCCATCGTCGCACCGTTCGTCACGCCCTCGCTCTATACAGGCATACGGTTCCTCTGCATGCTGTCGTCCACGGTGGAGTCGTCCATTGCATTCACTTCAATGGCCAAAGGCAATGTACCGGCGGCCGTGTGTGCGGCTTTGGTATCGAGCCTGCTCGGCATCTTCATCACGCTCGCGCTCGTCGGCATACTGGTGGCGGATGGCGGTGGCCACGCTGGCTCTGCATGGGATACGGTCGGCAAGATTGTGCTGCAACTGCTCGTGCCGTTTGTCGCCGGACAGATGTCGAGACCCCTCGTAGGCCGACTGATCGACACGCACCGCGAGATGCTGAAGTTTGTCGATCAAGGCTCGATCCTGATGGTTGTTTGTGTCGCTTTCAGTGAAGCTGTAAACGAAGGCATCTGGCACACCGTTTCCGGGCAGCGCTTTGTGGACTGATCGTCGCCAATGCCGCGCTGCTCGCTCTCGCATTCCTTGCCACGGCGTGTGCCGGCAAATGGTTGGGATTCACCCGCGCGGACCGGCTCAACCTTACGCCGGTCGAACTCGACCGACATCTGGTCCACCATGCGATCTCGAATACGAAGCACCTCACGATGCTGAACCTGGCGCCCGTTGACCTGTTTCGCAAGCGGCGTGAAGCCCAGACCCTCTGGAACCAAACCCGGTGCGTATTGCGCCGGGTTTTTTCTGCCTGCTGCCTCCTTTGCTATTGCCTATCGGACTGGGTACGTCATGGCGGGACCAACGCGAGCGCGATGTTCTCAACGATTCAACCCATCGTCATGGTCTTACCGAGCTGTCCGTCCGCGTATTTGGAGCTTACGCGGTCGGTGGCCGGTCGAGGATGGCCGCGAGACGGTCTGCTGCGGGCGTTGGGGTTGCACGCGCGGTTTGCAGGCGGGCCCGCCCGACCACCAGGTCACGCGAATTGATCGAGATGCGGTCAATATGTCGGCCACGTGCGGCGGGCTGAGCCGATCGCTCATACGGATAACCGCGATGAATGTAGTCCTCGAGATCGGCTTCGACGAAGGCGATGTGATGTTGGCCTGCCTCGGTCAACGCGACGCAAAGCATGTCGCACGGGATGCCCGTCAGGTCGCGATCGGCGATCCGGTTGAGGATTCCGTCGCGGACGATGTGATCGGTGATCAGGACGTCCTTTGGGGCGCCGCAATTGTCGATCTGAATGATGACCTGCGTCGGATCCGATGAGAGTGTAAACAGTCGGTAGCAGCAGACGGCGATGCTACCGCTCGCGAAGTAGGCGAGGTCAGTGTAGTGCGTTACGTGGTCCATAGTGAATGCTCCAATAGCGAAAAAGCCAGCGAATGTGCTGGCTTTTTCAGGCTATCGAGGCGGAGAGGAAGTCAAGTCTGGGGTGCAGCTTGAGGCCCGCACGGGATCGTCGCCCGAATGCGGATCACGGTCCGCTGGCTCGTGAGGCCCAACAGATGCATGACGTCGTTGTTGCTTCTGCCGGCGAGCAGCAGGCGCCTGGCGAACGTGTTCCGCAGGGTGCGCGGGCTCATATCGGGGAGCCGAACGTTGATCGTGAGGAGCTCGTCTCGAACGATGCGGCCGAGCAACTCGTCGGTCATTGGCCCGCCTGCACGGGGTGACGGGAACAGTAGTGGGCTGTCGGCGGCGGCGGACAGGTTCTGCCATCGCGCGAGCGCGGGTTCCGCGAATTCGTCAACGTTGACCCGGCGTGCTTCGCGCGGGCCGCGCTTCGGTATACGGAGGTGTGGCCGCGCCGGCGACAGGTCGAGGTCGACGGCGGCCGCCTGCCGGATTTCCTGCGCGGTTATGCCGGTTGAGAGCAATAGACCAACGATGGCGCGATTACGCAACGCGCGATCGTCGAGCCCGTCGACGGCTCGGACCGACGCCTGCAGTCGATGGTCATCGGCCTCGAGAAGGTACACCGGGACGGGTTCATCCTCTGGCCAGGCCTGCGTCAGCGTATAGGCGGCCGCTGGATTGGTCTCGCGCACGCCGACGTCGACAAGATGTCGGCCGAGCCTGTCGAGGAGCTTCTGGTACCGCAGACGTGTCGTGGTGCCTGGCTTGCACCGACGATCGAGGTCAGCAAAGAACGATTCAAGGTGGTCCGGACCGAAGGTGGTCAGCGACCGCTGCGCGGCGGCGAGGTGGCGCATGAAGCGTTCGAACATGGCTTCGTGCTGGACGATCGACCGCGGCGAGAACGCGCGGCGATTGGCGCCGGCGGCTTCCGTGCGTTGCCATTGCCGATAGGCCTCGGTTGGTCCCGATAGCCAGAGAGTCGGTTCGTCCATGCGATCTTATATACTGAATATTGCCTGCCTCAAGCATAACGCGAATCTACGATTCGCGTCACCTGTCTGCAAAAAGGAGGGGCAACCGTCCACCCGCGCTTGCACATGGACGCTGGTACGCACCCTGTTGAGCGCACAGAACGCGTCGTTCACGCCGCGTCCTTCCCGTTCCCGGATGTGGGCGTACCCACCAGAAGCTCTCGGACGCACCGATAGACAATCGGCAGCGACGGATCCGACTTACTCCAGTCGATGAGGCCATTGAAATCAACGCCCGGCATCGTAGCCGGTCCGATGCGCGGTAGAGCATCGACGACCACTGAGTCATTGCGGCTCAGAAAGGCCAAATCGGAAAACGCTTGCTCTTCGAGCTCAAGCAATAGTGTCCAGCTCAAGGCATGTGCGAGGCCGGCGTTGATGTAGTGTTCCGCGAGCAAGGTCGCGATGCGTCGCAGATCGTCCGAGGCAAGTTCGAGCGCGTGCTCGTACCAGACTGGGTCGAATTCCGAACCGGGGCGACCATCGGTTGGGGCAAGATTCATAGCGGTCGACGATGAGAGGGTGCAGCGGCCTGCCACGCGAAAGCCTGGCGCCGCAGGCGGCCGGAATGCACTGTGAATGTAACCAGCGTTCCGTAGAAGTTCAAGACCGGGCGCCGCGCTGATCAATTTTGAAGAGCACGCGGTCTTTGCCATCGATCCACGCTGGCGGGCGGCCTCGGCTATTCCATGTTGCGCCGGTTTCGGGATCGCGGTACTTGGCATCGGGACGGCGACGCGGGTGCTTCCGATGTGTACCGTAGATCTCGCGCGAACTGATTCCGAATTCACTAACGAGTTGGCGTACGTCGGACAGGGGTGTTGTCCGTGCCGCGTCTTTGGCAGCGTCGATTTCTGCTTCGAGCGCGGCCCGTTTCGCGAGAAGTTCCTGGTAGGTCGACATAATCTCTCCGATCGTGGTTGGTGAATCAATATCGACCAGCATAGCGAGGGAGTCAGGAAGTCAAGTTCCGGTCTCGATGTACGTTGAACCTTCCACGCGAGCGCGTCGGCCGGTACCCGAATCATTCAGCAGAACTCTCTCACGGTCGTCAGCAGCGCCCCGCGTAGCTCGGTCCGGTCGACGAGCTTGCGGGCGATCAGATGCCGCACCTTGCCGTCCGTCTGCCAAACGCCGTAGACGGCGAGTACTATGGCGCCGAGTGCTTCCCTTCGATACGTCTCTAGCAGCGTAGGTCGGAGGATTACGTTCACCTGACCCGTCTCATCCTCACGCGTCATGAATCGGACACCGTTGGCGGTACCCGGCCGCTGTCGAACCGTGACCAGGCCGCACGCGCGCGCAACCTATCCGCTGCGCAGCGTTGCCAGTTGGTTTGGCCGGCTTCAGGCGATCGTGCAGCCGCGCCAGCGGATGCCGGCCAAGAGTGAAGCCCATCGGTCGAAAGTCCGTCACGATTCCCGCACCCTCGGTCGTTTGAGGCACCGCCGGCACTACGTCGTCACGTTCGGTGCCGTGCAGCAGACCCCGCCCGGGCACGCTGGCGGCGGCCAGCTATAGCGCCGCGCGTCGATTGCTGTTGGTGAGCGAACGAAGGCCATTCGCGCGAGCTCGACGCGAATGGCCGTGTCTTCGCCCATGCTGTTTAGGCGTGAGAAGCCCAGGTGCGCCGGCGCCGACGTCGCCCCCCCTTCGATAGCGCAATCCCATGTGCTCACGTTGACGTCGACAGGCAGTATCTGGGCGCCGCGACGTTTCGCGTCCCCGTCAGGTTACTCGCCCGGCCACCATGTCTTCCCCGTTCGGTTGACTAGGTAGTCGTCGAGGTTCTTGCCCTCCAGCCATTTCGGACGGGGCCCGAACCCCGACCATTCCTTACCCGAGGATGGGTCGTAGTATTTCGCAGCAGCACGGCGTTTGCGTGGCTTGCGGAATCCCGTGGCCGACAAAAGCTCCTCCTCCGTGATGCCGTACAGTGCAACCTGGTCGCGAATTGCGTCCAATGCGGCACGCTTCTCCTCACGCTTCGCATCGACGAGGCGGTTGTTCAATTCACGCAACTGAGCCTGAAGGGCCTCGATATCAGTCAACATATTCGTTCTGGAGTTTGTTGGAAATCCGCAGGATGGTAGCCGAGAAAGCTACATCACTGAAACGCTGGCTAGACAGGAGGACAGCACTTTGCGGATTTGGCGTTCAGTCGAAAAGGTTGGCGAGGGGTTCTGCCGGCTTTTTCCGAGGACGCGAGGTACGGCGCGGGTTACACTGAAAAGGAGCGCCACACCGTCTCTCTCGTAACAGGCTCGAAACCGAGCATATTCCGAGATGGAGAAACGATGGAACCGAAGCGTCCAAAGACCCTCCCCCTCACAGATCCGGCACCTGCTGCGCGTCACTGACGCGACGAGCCGGCATTCTGAGCGCGACACGCTCGTGCTGTTGCTCGGATTCACATGCGGCATGCGTGTGTCCGAGATCGCCCAACTCGAGGTGGCCGACGTGCTGTTGCCGTCCGGCCGTCTCTGCGAGGAAGTGAGCCTTCGAGGCGCGATTACCAAAGGCTCGAAGGCCCGTTGCGTCTATCTGAGTCATCCCAAAACCGTCGCTGCCCTGGGGCGTTACATCGAATGGCGCTGGAAGCGCGGTACGGTGACGGCGCTCGACCGGAGCAAGTGGCAGGGACTTATGCCTAATGTGCTGCTCATCTTGACGCACAAGGGCACACGCTACGAACTGAGCGTGAAGCGTCGCGTCAACTACGACGGCGAAACGGTCGAATATCTCGCGGCAAACAGCCTTCAGAACTATGTGACCGGGTTGTACCGCGCCGCTGGTTTCGGTCGGGGTTTTCAAGCCTCTCAGGTCGCCGGACTTTCGCGAGTCGGCGTGTTGTACAGGGCCACTCGATTGAAACGGTGCAGTTACTGCTCGGCCATGTCCACCTCGATCACGTCGCGCCCTATCTTGAGGTTTCCAGATTGGCGCGTCGCGAAGCAATGGCGGAACTTGGCGGGCCGTTTTCGGACTGACGAGGAACTTCGCAGTACTGGCTCATGTACCGACGGCGAATACTGGAAACACAGGACGTGTGCCGGACCGGAAATCCAATGATATATTGGTGTACATGAACACGTTATCGTTACCACTAACGATGGGCAACCGTGCCCGCATGCGCGAACTGTGCACGCTCGCTGGATCGCAGGGCGAAGCTGCCAGGCTCATTGCGAAGCAAACCAGCCGCCCGTGCAGCGTGAATGCCGTGAAGTCGTGGACTTGCGATCCGGATACGTCGCGCGCACGGACCTGTCACGACTGGGCTGTTGAAGCGCTCGAGAAGGCATTGAAGAAACTGAATAATGCGAGTCGAAATGGTGTACATAAACACCCAACATGAGAGGCATGACCCCGGAGATTTCCCTGATGAATTCGTCTGTTGACCCGTTAACAGACCGCGCGGCAGATGTTTTTCTGAAGCGCATCGCGGTCCGTTATTCGGTAAGCCGAACCATTCTTTTTGGCAGTCATGCTCGACACGACGACACCGACGAGAGCGATGCAGACATTGCCGTCATTCTTCGTGGCGAGCATGGGGAGCGCACCGATATTGCACTCGATATGGCGGGCACGTCCTTCGACGTGCTGCTCGAAACCGGTGTTCTAGTCGGAGCATTGCCGCTTTGGGAGGATGAGATGGAGCATCCTGATTTGTTCAGCAATCCGGTACTGATTGAGAACATTCGTCGTGAGGATATTCCGCTGTGAGCAAGACGCACAAGGACTACATGGCGAAGGCGGGCCGCGTACTCGAAGAGGCGCGTGTGCTACTCAAAGCCGGAGGCTACGAGGGCGCGTGTAATCGTGCGTACTACGCGATGTTTGATGCCGCACGCGGCGTTGTTGGGTAGTGGCGTGGAGAAGTCGCCAGAGACCCATAGCGGGCTAATCGCCGCGTTCGGCTTGAAGTTGGTGAGGAGCGGGCTTATTCAACCGGAGTTTGGTAGGGCTCTGAGCGAGGTTGAGAGCTTGCGCGGAATCGCAGACTATGCCGTCGAATCGATCGTGGTTGACAAGGCCCTCTGGGCGGTTGGGCAGGCAGAGGACTTCATCGGCATGGTGCGCCAGCTGCTCGCTCGCGATCTGACCCAGAAGTTGGAAGATCCGGAACCGCCATCGACGCCCGGCACCGATATTTGAACGGGAGCGGTTTCATGAGCATCGAGTTAGTGCACCGTGCCACTTGTCGAACGCGCAGGTCGGGCATTCGCCGTACGCTTGAGCGATATTCCGCAGCCGTGGCTAGACCGTTTTCTCATTGCATTGCGCGGCTCCGCCTGCCCGGCGCTCGACGGCGAAGGTGAATGTGCGTATGCATGGGACTGGCAGGACTGGCTGCAAGGGACTTTCCGCGGGGCCGCGCTGTAGAAATGTTCGATAGCCCCAATGGGCGCGGGCGCTAAACCCAAGGAAAACGTTGACGAAGTTGCGTCTGGAGGCTGCCATGAAGCGAGTGAAGCGGTTTTCGGAGTACGGGGGCTGGAAGATCGAGGCATCACCGACCATTCTTGCGAATCAGCGGCTCTTCGTTTCAGGCGTCATCGTTTCACGAGGCGACGAGCGCTTCATTTTCACTGACCTCGGCAACCGCGTGTATCGAGCGCAAGCCTACGAACGCGGTATCGAGTGGGCCAAGCGATGGATCGACAATAACTTCGTGTATGGCGCGCCAAGCCGACGCGGTTAGGAAAACTATGGACAACACCATTGAGATTGCGAGCAATGCCCGGTCGGCTGTATCGGCCTTAATCCGAAGATTGCTCGTTGCATACCGTGTGGCTGAGACGCCGCAATCTCAGAGGGACTTCCTGCTGCAACTGAGGGCGGTTAATGAAACGGTAGCTTTGATCGAGCCATTAACTCGCTTTAACCGTTTCACGGAATTGGAAGAGCTCGATGTGTCCGCAGCCGAAATGGCGGAACTGCTCTCGGGGTATCGAACCAACCCGACCCGAAGAAAAGATCTATTTTGCGCGAGTCCAGAACTGCGTATTGCGCGGGCAGGTGATCGACCGTCAGGCCGGGGGCGAACGAGTCCTTCGAATGATTCGCGATCTTCAGCGAGATAGCGACCACAAGCTTGTCTTGATGTAGGAAAGCGAGCCTATGGGATACGACGTTCACATCACGCGCAAAACGAATTGGTTAGACGACGAACCGCAGATCGACATTTACGAGTGGCGATCTCTTATAGCGTCGGACGAAGAAATGCGCCTCGACGGATACGCCGAAGCCAAGGTTGGCAGCGGAGCAGTCCTTCGCATGGAAAGCGAAGGGCTGGCTGTATGGGTAGCGTATTCGGGCCATGCAGCCAATGGGAACATGGCGTGGTTTGACTTCGGCAGAGGTGACGTTGTCGTCAAGAATCCGGATGCTGAGATACTCGTCAAAATGTGGGCGATAGCCCAGAAGCTCGGGGCTCGGGTGCAGGGCGATGACTGCGAGTTGTACGGTGCTGATGGAACGTCGTTACGTAACGATACAGCGATGTCGAACCAATGATCGCTCCGCTCTGGTGAACGTTCGCCAACTATAGGAAGGAAAAGCCATGACGCTCCCGTCCGGCAGCTACCTTTGCTGGGATCGAGTGGCCTGCAAGGAATGCGCGGCAGTCGATCGTCCAATGGGCTACAACGACAAGCTGTCCGGCGACTTCTATCATGTCGACCGTACTTGCGGTTACCAGTGGGTCGCGATAACCGCCGAGGAGGAGGAACTCGCGGCCGAGGAGCGCATGAAGGACGCGCTCGGGACTGCGGGCTCCATGCTCGGTAACAGCAACCAGGAAAACGCCGGCCATGCCGGCGCAAGGAAAAGAGAGAACATGAACTCGAAACCGACGGGCTACCTAGCTCTAATTGCGCAACGAGAGGCACTGGATGCGCAAATCAACGCCGCTCGCGAAGCCGAACGTGAAGCGGCGATCGGACAGATCAAGGCCCTGATGAAGGAGTTCGATCTCAGCATTCTGGATCTGCAAGAGAAAGGGCATAAGCGCAACTCGAGGCGCATGTCGACCGTTCCGAAGTACCGCGACCCTGCTACAGGTAAAACCTGGTCTGGCAGGGGCCGACAGCCAGCATGGCTCGGTAACGATCCTGCAGCGTTCCTAATTCAGCCCGACCTGCTCGCCATCTGAGTAGGGTAGCCGCTCTTCGACCATTGATAGGAAAGGAACTGTACAAAGATCTCATGAAACGCGGGAAACCAAAACTTACCCGTCAGGACGCGGAGCGTCTCTTTACGGGATTACCAAGCGGGAACACGAGCATGTCGGGCCGGCCGGTGAATCCATTCGAAGCCAGCGCGTTCGATACGGCCCAGCGCGCCGATGACGAACCCCGGCTCTGGAAAGACAATCTGATCACGCTACCGAGCGCGATCGCTTTGCCTGCCGGCTACGCGTCGCTGTCCCACTTGTGCGACGCGATAGCGCGCATTTTACGGGTGAGATGGGTGAGGGAAGCTGGCCACGAGGTTGTTGCCGAGTTTCCTGAAGGATGGAAAGCCGTTCGTCCGGCCACTGGCCCCATTGAACTGCGAGATCCGTCGAACGTGGTGCGAGCAGTGTATGGCTGGGCGGAGGATGCCGAACTGCGGCTGTTGCCACGCTATCTGGTCGAGACACAGTCGAACAGTTCGAGCGGGATGGGCAGCTTGCTGGTACGCGATCGCGCCACTGGGCGGATTCTCGAACGTTCCTCGATCTGGTCGTCACTGACAGGCAGTAACCACCCGGATTGGGCTCGACTTTCAGGGTGGCTCAGCTTACGCTATCCGCAACATCTGGATCCGTTACGGTACTGGGACGATTGTGAGGCTAATGCCGACCTGGTCGGCACCTAGGAAACCAGGCAAATGAACATAGACCAAATCGAAGCCGAAGCGAGCGAATATCTAGCGCACACACTCGGTAAGTTCACATTCACGGACCTGACTGACGAAGAGCGTCACGCAGCGTTCATGCTTGCTTGTACGTTACCGGATCGGGCCGTTATCAAAGACTTCATCGTTGCTGCAAGCGAAGCGGAAGTAGTTCGCGCTGGCTGGCCAGCAAATGTTGCGCAGACACTCGCGCCTTTGGTCATGAGACTGGATAGCGTTTCGTATGCAGCGCGGTCTGCTTCGCTGTTCGAAACGCGTAATTGAAAGGCCGGAAAACAGCCCCGTTGCGGAGTGAAGGAATTTTTTGACCGAGTACAAACGCACCTTTCGCAACACAGAAAGTCTCGCCGAAGAAGCGGTGACGCGATGCCATTGGGCCGTTTCTAACGGCGCGCGGCTACTCGGTTCTGCGCGACAGCCGTACGCAGACCGGTACCGCAATCGAGCAGTTTTTGCGTGTACAGGCACCCGATGGTCAGACACTGCAGATGCGAGTTCGATTGTGCTGGCGCCGCACCTACGAACGTGCGAACCAGGGAAAAATCGCAGCGGTGCAACTGCGCGCTCGATTGATCAATGATAGCTGGGATGACACGCTCGCTTTCGTAGTCGGGCGTGACCGGGCTGAGGGAAATACACATCATCTCTTTGTTCAGCGCGACGGCATGGACATCGCTTACGCCACGCTAATTCCCCGGGAGGAACTTGCGCCGATTGGCCAGCGCGATGTAAGTGCCGGCTTGATCGCCAAGGGCCTGCTCGGGAGGATGTCGAAGAACCACGCCATGAACGGCACTAGCCCTACAATCTGGCTTCAGGACGATCGTAAGGCGCATGGTCATGAGGTCGCGGACGTACTGTGGAGCTGGCCCGGTGTTATTGATTTGGCCAAGCTCGCGGTTGCGCCTGCAAAGAGTGACGAGCCTGTTGACGACACTTACGATGACTGTCCGGTTGGTGACACGTGGCTCATCGGCAGCGACGGCGCTGAGCGTCGTCCCGTGGTGCGCTCTGAGGTCAAACGCGATCCGCAGGTTAGCCGCGCGGTGACACAGCTCTGCCCAGAGGGAGTCGTTATAGTGCCGGGCCGATATCCCGGATAGGGTGGTCCGCGAACCATCCCGACAGAGTCGCCATCGCGCCGGGCTCAAGCAGATGCGTGAAGAGCAGTGCCAAGCGCCTCTTCGGCCGCGAGACCGCGACATAGAACAGGTTGCGGTAACGCTCGTAGTCCGCCGTTCGAGTACCGATCAGGCCAGGGTTCCCGGCCATCTTAAGATAGAGGTTGAAGTCGTAATCGTTCCAGCCGCGCCCGAACACGACGAGGACATTTTCGAACTGATCGCCCTTCACCCCATGCTTGGTTTCAAAAGGCGAGTGACCGTCGAGATATTTGCAGAGCGCGATGATCTCTTGGTAGGACACTGCGTGAAGCGCATGGAGCTCTTTGATGCGTCCCGTCAGCGGTTCGCCGCCCGCAAGCGCGTCCGCAAGCGCCTTCTCCTGGCGCACGACCGAGTCTGAGAGGATCGGCAGTCCGGTGGAGGACAGATATGCGAGCACGTCGCCGACCGTGCCCGTGTTGCGAAGTTCGCAGAGCCGCCTCATGGTGTCCGTCCACCTAGCCTTGTCGGCCGGCCCGTTCATCACCGGACGCTCAGCGTCAATCGCTTCGAACATCTTGCCGAACCGCTTGGTGCGGTAGGCCCGCGCCGCCGGTTCAAGATGTTCGTGGAAGTATGCGATGACCTCGTTGGCCTTACGCGTAAAGGAATCGTTGAACGCGAAGACGGCCCGCATCGAGCTGTAGCCCATCTCTGTCGCGAGCGCCCGGTGGGTTAGCATAAGGACCTTCGTGTCGCCGGCAAAATCCCAGCCAACGCTCTCCAGCTCGGAGCGGACATTGCTAAGCGCTCGCGTGGCTTCGGCAGCGGGGAGGCTGCCCTGCCAGTGGTTCGCCGTGAGCCGTCGCCCGCCCCATCCGTTGGTGTGGTAAACGTGAACTTCGCCCGGCGCAGCCGGGTCTTTCACCGCCTGGGCGAGCTCCGGGCGGATCAAGTTCAAGCTGTCGACGATTGGCTTCGCGCTGCGGAAGTTCGCCTTCTTGTCGATGCGCTTCAGCGCGTTGTGTGCGATCGAACCGCAGCCATCGCCATAAATCTTCTGCCAATGGTCACCGAAGAAGCCGAATTGCGGCGCGTGCGGCTTGCCGATGAAATGGTCCTTGATGCATTCAACGAGTTCGACGTTCGTGTCCTGGTACTCGTCCACGAGGATGAGCGGGAAGCGCGACGCCATCGCGTTGCGGAACTTCGCGAACTGCATGAGCTTGATAAACACCGGAAAGATGTCATCGTGGTGCAAGTTCGCCGTGCCATCTTCGATGGAGCGCCGACCGAGCGCGTACCCAACTGCCGTGATGTTCGCGGCGTCGAGTTCTTCGACGCGATCCACCCAGCCCGGCAGCGTGCGGACAAGCTCGCGAAACCGTTTCTGAAACGGGCTGACAAGCATCCACGCAAATGCGTGGGTCGTGTCACAGTAGATCGCCGGATCGCCATCAGTCTGCGCGATGATCGTATCCCGCGCGACATTGGTGTAGGTGACGCACGCGACTTGCCGGTGCGTGCGTTGAAGCTCCCGCGATTGGTCCTTCAGGATGTAGCGAAGCGCAGCGATCAGCGAGTAGGTCTTACCGGCGCCAGCGCCCGCCTCGAACACGAAGCTCGACCCGTCGTTGAGGCAGTCTTTCAGCGCTTCCCAAGCGGCGGCGGCAGCGGCTTCAGCTGGATTGGGGTGAGTGGCCCCGCTCATATGGCTTCACCTGAAAGTGGCGTGTCGGTGAGTACATTGATCGCATCGATGGCCTGTGCCTCGGCGGCGAGTGCCACGCTAGGATTGGCGACGGCAACATTACTCGCGGCGAGCCAGCGCATGCCCTCTTCAATATATCGCGGCGTGACCCAGTCGGTTCTCTCAATCGCGTAGGTCAGTGCGAACTTTGACTTCTTCTGCTTCGCGGCCTTGTCCTGGGCAGCTTTCGCGAGTGCGTCATTCGTCGCGCCAGTAATGCCGAAAAAGGTCTGGTTCGCAAGAATGAACGCGTCTTCGAACGTCCGACCACACGGCCCGTTTGACGCTTCCGGCACCTGATATGCGAGGCGCAGACTGCCGCGAGTCTTGGCAGCGTTGTCTGCCGCCAATGCCGTTGACAGAGGGAACAATGTCGCCCCATCCGCTACTTCTTCCTCGTCGTCGTCAGCAGTCTCGGCGACGGCTACCTCCGCCGTCGCCGAAGCTGCGGCCATCGAAGCCGCTTGCGGCATGGGATCACGTGTTGTCGTCTGTTTATCAGCAGGCGTTTCGGGCACCGGGGCCGGAGCTTCGACCGTGTTGAACCAGTGTTTGATGCAGGAATTGCTCGTGGTCTCCCCCTCGTGGACGAGACAAGCTTCGAGCTTCTTCTTCGAGTTACGTTTGACGGCGTCGAGATCAGTAATGATCAGACTGCGCAGGCCCAGGAATTTGAGAAGCGGAATGAAGAGTTGCGCATAGGCCCCGCCGACCTCCATGATCGTAATGTATTGGCTGCCAAGCTTCAGGGAGGGATCGACAGAATCGAGGGCGCGCATTACTTGCGGCAACATTAGCCGCTCCGTCGTTCCTTCAATCAGCACTGCCTTATCCGCGAAGAAGAGATCGCAGCGCGTCAGCGTGAGGTACTGATGCAGGAAGTCAGACGCAGGGCCTTTCAATCCGGCGAGGTCGCTGCTGAGGTCCTTGACCTGAGTACAGCGAACACCAACCGGCAGATCCGTCGACGTCACGGCGAAATAGCGGATCGTGTCGAAGCGGGCTTCATTCGCGACGTGCGGGGAGTGCGTCGAGACGATGAATTGCACCGGCCATGAGACGTTCTCGCCCTCCAAGGCGCAGAGCTTTTTAACGATCTCCGGCAACTGCCGAATGAAGACCTCCTGCATCTGTGGATGTAGATGGGCTTCGGGTTCTTCGATCACGATGAGCTGCACGCCAGGCGCGTTCGCATGCGCCCGGTACTCGCGGAAGAAGCCGACGATCTTGAGCAGGATATAGAGGAGGTTGCGATACCCGAGCCCGTTGTAGGACTCTGGTAGCTGCACGCCGCTGTAGCTGGCGTACTGAATTTTTGTGAAGTCGGACAGAAGCTTGCCGACCTCGAGCTTCGTCTCCGGCTGCAGTGGCACGTTGTCCAAGCCCGGATACCCGAAATACTCAATCGCAGGCATGAGTTTCGCGAGCTCTTTCTTGAAATCCGTGTCCATCCCCGACTGGATTTCCTCAACGGCCTTCTTGAGCCCGTCCGCGATATTCTTTTGGGAGCCGTCCGCCGTCGAGACGGAGGCGCTTTGGAACAGGCTCTCCAGCACCTTTGCCAGCACGTCAGTGCTACGGGCACCCGTGCCGTCGAGTGCACGCTGGGCGTTCACAAAGCCGAGCGACAGCAGGTTTGTGACAGCCTTGGGCGTCACGTCACGCGTATTCGTCGGGTCCCGGGTCCTCGGCCCACATCCGCGTCGTGAAGAGCGTCGGCATGCGGTCGGTTAAGCTGCGGAAGAGCGCCAGGCGATCCCCATCAGAGTGCGATTCGTCGGGCCCGTGTAGGATGGTTTCCTCGTGTCCCTCGAATAGGTCTGCAATCCGGCCATCGGCGAGGCTCCGCGAGCACACGATGACGGCCTCGGTGCAACTGTCGTCGGTATCTATAACGAACTCGCGAAGCGGGCCGAACTCAGGAACAGTCGGGTCAAAGCCCACATGAAGCCGCAAATCGATTGACGGCACGAGCGCCCGAACCTCTTCGACGCCAGCACCTTTTAGGTATGCTCGGTGCGCCGCGCAGAATTTGTCGTAGCAGGCGCTCGAGAAGTCCTCGATCTCGAACGTGCTCCGTTCAGACAGGAATTTGCGGATGATGTCTGAGAGCGAGGTCTTCCCGCAGTTGTTGCGTCCAACCACGACTGTGGTCTCGTCTTCGAGCTGCAGAGAAATATCATGCAGCAAGCGGAAGTTCTTTATTTTTATTGTCTTTATCTTCACGTAGTCGTCCCACCTGAAAGATTCAGTGTGACTAATTTACACTCAGGATGCGGCTAGCGGTAGTACGGACTGGAAGAGGCCGGAGCAGCCCTCTCGCTCAATGGATTCAACAATCCTTAGCGCGATGCTGTTTCCAATATTGCCGGGGCAACTCCAAGAACAAATCGCTGCGTCGGTTTGCTAGGTGAGCATTGCTTTGTTCCATTTGGGTATACCTGTGGCGAACGGGTAATTCCGCAGAATTTCCGTTCCGATAGAGTTGACAGAATTCCGGAACAATTTATAATTCGGAACGATATATCAACGGAACAACGTGAACTCCGAATGCGACGAATCTATTACGGGCGGGTATCAACCCTTGATGGGCAGACAGCCGCGAGCCAATACGCCGACGCCGCCGAGCAAGGCATTGATCCCGACGATGTGTTCATTGATGAGGGCGTGAGCGGGTATCACGTGCCTCCGTCCGAGAGGCAACAGTGGCAACACGTAGAGCGCGACCTACGTAAGGGCGGCGTCCTAGTGGTTCGCTGGTTTGATCGTATCTCTCGCCGCTATGACGAACTCCACGCGACGATGCAGCGCTTGATAACGAAGGGCGTCCGCGTGGAATGCACGCTCAACGGCATGGTGTTCGACGGGCAAGAGACTGACCCAACCCGCAAGGCCGTCCGGGACGGAATTCTGGCATTCATGGCCACTCAGGGTGAAGCCGATTACCGGAACCGTCGCGAAATGCAGGCCAGAGGAATCGCCGTCGCCAAGGAGGCTGGGAAGTACAGGGGCCGTAAGCACGCCGTCGATTACGCGGAAGTTCGTGCATATCACGCAGAACACGGGGGTTCCGTGCGAGCCCTGGCCGAGCACTTTGGTGTGGGGGTCGCCACCGTCTCCCGCGCACTGAACTCGGTAAACCCAACCGACGAGTAATCTAGAAGAGAACCACATGAACGCAGCGCAAGCTGCTGCCACCGCACTGCCGCTGCCGACGTTATTAAAGCGGCCGGCCGAGCAACCGCCGATACGTTCAGCCACTTTGGAATGACCACGGGCTCCGCGTTAGCAAGGCCCGTCTGTCGGCCCATTGACTGAACCTTGCGGCATCGAGATTACCCTTGGCCAGATAATGCAAAGCCGCCCGAAGGCGGCGGCGCGGCGCTATGGTGCTTGCCAGCACGACTAGTTCTTCTCGCCTGCCCGCGCCTACAAACCTGCGTCGCGCAGTAGCTCAGAGGGAAGGACTTGTATCGCTCGCGCAATACGAACGATGTTCATGAGGGTGACGTTTCGCTCCCCGCGCTCGATCTTGCCCATGTGCGACCGGTCGATTTCTGCAAAATCGGCCAGTGCCTCTTGTGACATCTCCAGTTCCTTGCGGCGAGCGCGAATTGCCGCGCCGAGCGACACAAGGTTTCCGTCCTTATCAAGTTTTCCCGAGACTCTTGCCATGGCTTGAATCGTCGCGCTATGATGCATTCAAGGACACGGTATTTACGACCCATTTTCAGTTTGTCATGCCGCTTGGCTGCCATGTTGAGCTAAAGGTTGCTCTGATTTCCGACTGCCATTGGCCATTCGTTTCTAGTTCTGTTCGGTGTTCGCGATGACGCAGGAGCCGGTTCGGCAGTCCTAGACGAGAATGGTCACGTCGGTTTGCGGCGTAGCCGTGCCTCTCTCAATCGAGGTATCTATTGTCGAGGACCAACAGTGACGACTTTGCAAGAGCTACAAAACCAGATCCGGCAATTGCAGCAGCAGGCGGAGGCGATGCGGAGGGAAGAAGCAAGCGTGGTCATTACCAAGCTACGCGCCGCTGTTCTTGAATTCGGCATTACGCCCGACGATATATTCGGCGCACGCGCCAAGCAAGTCCGGCGCTTGCCAAGAAGTCCCGCTACCCAGAAATACCGCGATCCGTTATCGGGGGCGACATGGAGCGGGCGGGGGAGAGCGCCGCGATGGATCGCGGGCCGCAACCGCGACGACTTCCTCATCACTGGTGCTCAATAGTCTTTTTGGCCACCATCGCGACGTATCGCCGCGCTGACCGTAGGTGCAGCAACCCATGATCCAACTCTTGGTTTGTTCGGGGGATGCTGCATCAGCGACATCCTCGGGCAATCACGGGCAGCCTACTGGTCCTGATCCCGGCGCTCTTGGACCGTTCAGCACAAAGCCAACAAAAAAATTTGCCGTACCTGAAACGGGGTGCATGACACCGCTCAAAGACGAGGTCCGGGTCGTTGACCCGCCCGCCACCGGCCTTATTGCTCCGAAAGACAAGCGGTCCGCTGCGTCGCGCATTTCGCGCTCAGATGGCTCCGTCGGGAGTGGCCGATCGCCCTCGGGAGTTGCAACGTCTAGTCAAAGGAGTTGACCGTTCCGGAGCGAACTATCGGCCACTGGCTTCCTCTGCTGAGATTCGGGCGTCTGACCGGCAAGGGAATCGACGGTCGTTGGCGAGCTCGTTGCGTTCTGCAATTGACGTGGCAGTTATAGGGCTCGATCGACTCTCCCCCTAGTCAGGCAAGGCATTGCCTCATACCGGGTGCAGCAGGATAATGTCCAAACTCTTTTTTCTGACGCATTGCAAGCAAAAGGCTGGATGACAAATTCCCTTGCCCTGCAGGGTGACGAAGACTATCGCCGCTGGCTCACGGAGCTCAAGCAGTGGGTCGAGCTTGCCCGTGCACGCGCCGCCGCAAGCGTGAATCGCTAGCTGGTGACACTGTACTGGCAGATCGGTAGCGACATTCTCGAACGTCAGGAATGACAAGGGTGGGTGCGAAAGTCATCGATCGGCTAGCGCAGGACTTGAAGGCTGCATTCTCCGACATGTGGGGATTCTCTCCGCGTAACCTGAAACACATGCGTGCCCTGGCACAAGCATGGCCATCGTCGGAATATGCGCAGCAACCTGCTGCACAATTGCCGTGGTTTCATCTATGCACCTTGCTCGACAGAGCAAAGGATCCGGCGGTCCGCGATTTGTACGCGAGCAAGGCGCCTGAGCACGGTTGGCCCCGCAACGTTCTCGCGATGCAAATTGACACGCAAGCACATGCGTGGGCGGGCGCGGCCGTAACCAATTTTGATGCACGATTGCCGCCGCATCAATCTGATCTGGCGCGCGAAGTGCTAAAAGATCCGTACATTTTCGACTCCCTAGGCTTGACCGAAGATGCTCAGGAGCGCGACATCGAGCAGGGGCTTGAAAACACAGAGCTTTCGACGGAATCGAAGATGCAGACACTATCAACTTTTGTGCGAGCGGAGGAGTTTGGCCAACCGGACCTGCTTCATACGTACATCGGGCATCTCGTCAGCCTGGGCTTGGTTTCATATACGAATGAGCATCAATGGGTGCGGTCCCCGGGGATGGTTAAGTGCGGCATTCCCAACTGCCAACTCCTGTTTATTCGGCTCAATGGGTTCGGGAAGTTGTTTCATCGTGGATGTTTGTCGGGTGGAATTGCGGACCAGCAATAAGAAAACGCTGGCCCGGCCGGTGCCAAGGAAAACATAAGGGGGAAAGGCCGATGACAACGATCAGCGAAGCGGAATGGCAGGCGAGGTTGAAGCAAGCCGAGGGCTTTGCAGGAGCCGACACCGAATGCTCGTTGTGTGGCGGAGCTGGAGGATGGCCCGAACTTGCCGGCTTCGTCGCGTGTAAGCCGTGCCATGGGACCGGATCGACCGCTCCATCCCGCACGAGCGGGGACTAGGAAAACCCATTGATTCTGTACACCTCAATAGATGGCATAATTCGGCGTACCGCACTTCGCGGTCAACGAGTAAGGGAGATCCATCTATGGCAACGAAAAACTACAAGGACCTGAAGGACCAGCTTGCGAAGCTGCAAGAGGAAACCGAGGCGGCACGTATCGCTGAATTGGATGCGGTGGTTGCTGACATTCGTGTAAAAGTGGCTGAGTATGGCATCACGGTTGAGCAAATCTTTGGTCGTCAACGCTCAAGCAAGGGCAAGGTGGTTTCTGCACCGGTTGCTGCTAAGTATCAGAACCCCAAGACTGGCGAGACGTGGAGCGGGCGCGGTCGTGCCCCTGCATGGATCAAGGACGCGAAGAATCGCGATCGCTTCCTGATCGCATGAATAAAGGGAGCTGCGGCTCCCTTTTTCTTGGGGTGTGTTACCAGCAATCCTACTGTCCGCGTAGAGGAAAACGGGAATCGAAGAGACATGGCACGCCACGCACACTGTAGTGGTCAAGCTCGAGGTTTAGCTTGAGCGGAAATGTGCTGCGGGCGTCCTTATCGAGCACCCCAGTAGAGACGATTCATCGTCCAGGTGTTTGGACGGCGCATTAGCGGGTGAGGGCGAGGCATGAGCTTGTCGGGTGGTGTCAGAATTTCCGTGTTCAAGGCGGGTTGAGATTCACACGGATGGTCGAACGAATCGATCCTCGTAGAGGATAGCGAACTGGTTCATCGCCGTCTTCCAATCATGAGCTGCGCGCCCCCAATCGGCAGTGATGTTGCGCAGTGCCAGCCAGATGAGCTTGGTGGCAGCCTCGTCGGTCGGGAAGTGTCCTCGGGTCTTGATGATCTTGCGCAGCTGCGAGTTGATGTTCTCGATGGCGTTCGTAACCGGCATGATATAGCCGGTGCCTCGCGTTTCCGCGCCGAGTGGTTTGAGCGTATGGTGTGACCATCCGGGACAGGGGCACTGGGGAGCACTTCGGGTGGGCAGGCCGTTGTTACACGATGAGCCGCGAGCTCGTGTTAGTAGTTGGCCGCCCCTGCGACCCGCCCGGTTGCGCTGTGAGCGCGAATCCGTAGTTGTCGTGCTGTCCCACCGGCTCCCAACAGTGATCTGATACGGGAGACGGTTATGCGAATCGTGGGGTTTGACGTCTCGCGCTCAGTGGCCGAGATCGCGTACCTGGAGGATGGCACGCTGCATGCAGGCGGCCGCACCGGGTTGCGACGCGACGAACTGGAGCGTTTTGCCGAGAAGCTGCGCGCCACCGATCATGTGGTGCTCGAAGCAACCGGCAACACTGCCGCCATCGTCAACGTGCTTCGTCGGCACGTCGCGCGCGTGGCGATTGCCAATCCGCTGCAAGTTCGGCTGATCGCGGAGGCTCGCGTCAAGACGGACAAGATCGATGCAGCCGTACTGGCACAGCTGTATGCAAGCGGCTTTCTGCCGGAAGTATGGATGCCGGACGAGCACACGCTGGCGTTGCGCCGACAGATATCGCGTCGTTCACAGCTGGTGCGGCAGCGCACGCGGCTGAAGAACGAGATTCATGCGGTTCTGGCCGCGCATCTGATCGAGCGATGCCCCGCCACCGATCTGTTTGGCAAGAAGGGGCGTGCCTGGCTCGGCGTTCAACCGCTTCCGTTGGACGAGCGACTCGGTGTTGAGCAGCGGCTGCGCGAACTGGACCGCCTCGGTGAGGATCTGCGCGAGGTGGAGCAAGCACTCGCGCAAGCGACCATCGACGACGCGCGATTGCGCGTGATGCTGACGATCACCGGCGTCAACACCACGGTGGCGATCGGGCTGCTATCTGCCATTGGCAACATCGAGCGGTTTCCGAATCCGGAGAAGCTGGTGAGCTACTTCGGGCTCAATCCGTCGGTCTATCAGTCCGGCCCGACACCGGCCAGGCACGGCCACATCACCAAGCGCGGGCGCTCTTACGCACGGGCGATGCTGGTCGAGGCTGCCTGGGGCGCCACGCAGGCGCCTGGGCCGCTGCGCGCCTTCTTCCTACGCGTGCGCGATCGCCGCGGCCAGCAAATTGCTGTCGTCGCGACCGCTCGCAAACTCGCAGTGATCGTATGGTATGTGCTGACACGCGACGAGCCGTTCGCGTGGGACCGTCCCGCGTTGACCGCACACAAGTTACGTGCGCTGGAACTGCAGGCTGGAATGCCGGCGCAGCATGGCTCGCGCAAAGGTCCGGCTGCCGCCTACAGTCTGAAGAGTGTCCGTCAGCAGGAACGAGCCGTGGCTGAGCAGTCTGAGCGAACCTATCAAAGACTGTTTAACCGGTGGAAGCAGTCGCGCCCCAAATCAGACAGCGCGCCGATACGGTGGCCGGAAGCGCGGACATAGCGAACGAGCGAAGTACGGCGTGGGGGCTTGTGTATTTCATCCGTAGTGTAGATAACCTTGCGAACCGCCGGCGGAAACGCGAAGAATGGAATCACACGATCCCAGGCGTTGCGCCACGCCGCGCTGACCGTCGGGAATCTCTGGCCCCATGGCCCGTCGGCAAAGGCATCGAGTTCTGCCCGAGCCGCTTCGGCGCTCGGCGCGGTGTAGATCGGGCGAATCACGGCGGCTAATCCTCGACGGTCTTTCCAACTGGCGTAATCGAGACTGTTGCGGATCAGATGAACGATGCAGGTTTGCAGCGTGGTCGCCGGAAACACGGCGGCCAGCGCCTCGGGCATGCCTTTGAGGCCATCGGTCACGGCGATCAGGATGTCGTGGACGCCACGCGTTTTGAGGTCGTTGAACACCTTCATCCAGAACTTGGCGCCTTCGGTGCCTTCGATCCACAAACCTAGAATATCGCGCGTGCCGTCGGGCAGAATGCCCAGTGCAAGGTAGATCGCCTTGTTGCGGACCACGGCGTCTTCGCGAATCTTGACCCGCAGCGCATCAAAGAACACCACCGGATACATCGGTTCGAGCGGCCGTGCTTGCCAGGCGGTCACTTCGGCCATGACCTCGTCGGTGACCGAGCTGATGAAATCGGGCGAAACCTCGGTGCCGTATTGCTCCTGCAAAAATCCCTGAATCTCGCGCACGGTCATGCCCCGGGCGTACATGGCGACGATCTTGTCGTCGAAGCCCGTGAAGCGTCTATCGTGTTTGGGAATCAGCAGCGGTTCAAAGCTGCCGTCGCGGTCGCGAGGCACCTCGATACGGATCGGGCCGTCCTCGGTCAGGACTGTCTTGGCGCCCGTGCCATTGCGCTGGTTGGTCACGGCGCTCGGCTTGGCAGCGCCTGGCGGGTAGCCGAGATGGTGACTCATCTCGCCGCCCAGCGCCCGCTCGATCAGCGCCTTCTTGAGGGCCAGCGTCGCGGCATTGATCGCGTCTGCGGTCATCGGGCCGTTGCCGAATTGCTCAAGCAACTCGGCGGGAATGGCCGGCAGGTCTACCGGCTTGGCTTTCGGTTTGCGAGGCATACATCCTCCTTCGGAGCATCATATGCCTTGAACACGAAATTACTGACAGGCCCGCTTGTCGCTCGAGGGACACGAGTTTGAGTAACAACAGTATGTCTTGACTTTTCACCGGTCGCCCATGATTTCCGTTCACGGTCCACGGACGGACATCTTCCGCCCCTTACTAGGTCTGTCAACACATTTGAAGAAGCAAACTGCTCCCCGAGCATCTGCCAAGCGAGATCCTGACGTACTGGCCGGAATCGGGTGAAACCTGCGCGGCGTGCGGCGGCCCCGTGAAGCAACTCGGCGAGGACATCTCCGAGCAGCTGGAATATGTACCGGCCAGCTTCCGCGTGATCCGCCATCTGCGCCCGAAACTGACATGCACGTGCTGCGACCACATTACACAAGTTGCTGCGCCGAGCCGCCCCATCGAGCGCGGCCTGGCCGGTCCGGGCTTGCTGGCTCATGTGCTGGTCTCGAAGTTCGCGGAGAGAGGCGTCATTGATGGACCGCATACGATTCGACTTGCCCGACAAACTGCCGCGCCACCAAGTCGTGCGCTTTGCCGCGACGCTTCGATCAAAGGTGGAGGTGGGCCCTCCGAGGGAGTTACCCTCGTACCGCTCCCGGAACGCCAATTCTAGAGGAGGTTGAGGACCCGTGATGAACAAGACGCCACCACGAGAGACCTCGTGGGGGGGGAGTGTGAACAGGAAAACCAAACTACCGACCAATCATGGCAAACAGCTCGTGCCGGTGGAATCGGAATTGGCTGATTTTAAATCGGACTGTTCGGTATTCGACAGGGTCCTCGATGTACATGGAAAGCCGGCTGTCATCTGCGATGAGCGCGTCGCGCCACGCGTACACGCCGGTCGTGACCCTGCCGACCGAGTAGTAGCTCGAGGGGGCAATCATGGCAAACGGGCGGAGCCCACGTGATACGGCCGCAGGTATGCAGTCCCAATACCGACGCCCTTATCTAGGAATCGCTGCATTTGGCTGTTCCAGCGTCTCGCACTGACGAAGACCGTGGACGATTACGACACGCTGTCGCCATGGAAGACGCCCGTCAACTAACGAGAGTCGTTTAGTACTTCGTTGATGACAGTCCAAGACCTTTCCGTCTCGCGTTGATTGCCATCGTGCTGTGCCGCGACAATACACGCTTTCCATAAAGCCCAACCACGTGCACGATTCCACGTGTCTTCGTCAAAAGATAGCTTGTTCTGGAACACTGCACGGCTTGTTCCGGAAAATTGAGTCCAGGCGATTACAAGGTCGCACGCGGGGTCGCCCACTGCCGAGCTACCAAAGTCAATGACTGCACTCAGCCGCCCATCGGTGACAAGCAGATTGCTGAACGCGACGTCTCCGTGAACCCATGCCGGAGTGGCTCGCCACTCAGACTGCAAGGCAACGTTCCACAATTGCTCGACTGCTCTTGTGTCGATATTGCCCTCAAGTTCAGTAAGGGCTGCTCGAATTTCCTGATCGTAAACTGCTAACCGTCCGCCTCGATGAAAATTGTGCGGCCCGGCCAGCGGCCCGCCCTCAACATCGATTTGGTGCAGTGCGTGGAGAAACTCTGCAAGGGAGCTGGCGAATTGATTCATGTCTTCGATCAATTCTGCCTTGGCCGGCACACCCTCGATCCATTTATAAACAGACCATGGCCATGGATAGGTACTGCCGGGCATTCCCTTAACTAGGGGTGTTGGAATCTGGAGAGGCAAATGTGGCGCCAACTTAGGAAGCCACCAATGTTCCTTCTCGACTTGTGCAACGTATGCAGGGCCACTCGGCATCCTGACCACCATATCATTGCCCAAACGGAAGGTCCGATTGTCCCAGCCTCCAGGCTCGATCATTTCTACCGGCAGGCCCTCCCATTCGGGAAACTGCTCCTGGATCAATCGATGAACCAGCTGGTTGTCGATTTGTACGCGATTTGTATTCTGCATCCTGCCTCGGAGTCGTGGTAACAGCAAGCGCTGAAGGTTACCACTCATCCTAACCAATACTCTGAAGGACGTCGTTCGCGGACCGCTTACGTTCAAACCTGAAGTGCGTTTCAGCGTAAGAGGCGTTGCAGCGCCAGACTTCCTTCCCATCCCGATCGAAGATCGCAAGCCCCTTTGTTATCGTGCACCGCACCTGTGGAAACACGGCACTGTGTCCATTCATTGCGGCAGATAGAGCGTTCCGCTCCTTACAGCTTGCCAAGCATTTGCCGTCGCGCAGAGCCATCACCGCTACCAAATCTCTCGAAAATAGCCTTATCTTACCCTGTCAACACGTCAGTCAAGCAGCGCTTACGTAAGGCCACGAGAGCATTGGACTACAGCGTGGCCAAGAGTCGCTCGGCAGTCGCCTTGAACACTGCGAACGCGTCTTTAAAGACAGGGCGATCGGCCCCATAAATCAGTGGGATGAGCTTGTTGGCATACTCGCTCTGAGTTTGCCTATCGTGCTCGATTTCAGCGAGCGCGTCCTTCATGCACTTTGCCGGATCTGCTTCGAACGCCGCATGTTTTGCAAATTCGGCACGGTCAAACTCGACCAAATCTGCGAAATGCGTTGTAGCGCGCTCAACAGCATCTTTGTCGACGGACACGATACGCCAAGTATCGTAGATGTGTCGAACGAGTGCCTCATCCCAATCGTCGCGAACCCTCGCTCGATGCTCTGCGAACCGCCTCATGAACGAAATGACTTTCTCGGCAAGTGTTTCCTCTACTGAGACACAGCACATTGTGAACGGCGCGTTGTCCTGGCCCACCAATCGATAGACCAGATAGTCGAGCGGCTCATCCGAGATGTCAAAGTAGGGTGTGCGCACCGTGAACTCCACGCTCAGATGAGTGCGGAGACTATGGTGCGTCGGATAGACCGATGCGTATCGCCAACTGCTCCCAAAATAGCGGTTTGAATTCCTTGCGATCGCCATATCTTTGATCTCTTCGAATCCTAACCCCTCTAAGACCGTCGCCACCTTACCCTTGAGCGAGGAAAAATGATTCTTCAACTGGTTTTGACTGAGACCGTGCTCAGGTGCAAGGATGATCTTGAGATCGATGTCCTCCGACATTCGTTCGATGAGGTCATGCGCCTTTGAGAGACTCGTACCACCACAGAACACGAGCCGCACGTGCTCGTGTTCGATGGTGGTCAGAGAACGCAAAGCGTCTGTTACATGGATGTCTTTTTCGAGGATTGCGGCTGAAATGTCGCCAAGCGTTTGCTCAGCGAGTAGCTCGTCGATCAAGTCCCGTTGATTGTCTGTAATTGTTTTCATATTTGACGGTTCTGCTACCAAAACCAAGCTTCCGCGAAATGCGCCGGTTACCCGTATTGATCACTACGCCAGCGGGGATCTGTGTCGTCCTCCCAGTGTTGTATTCTGCCGTCAATCGACTCGGGTAAATCTTCACGCCCAGTTTTTCGAGAGCTTGCGAGGCCAGGAACTCGACTGGCATAACCGGAATAGGTTTGCCGCTCAGCTTGCTGCGTTTGGCTTTTGCATATACTCCGACCCCAATTTTTACGACCGTTCCCTCGTCGATCAACTTCCGCAATGCTCTGCTAAGTTGAGCATCACTCCCCATTTTTGCGAAGTCAGCCCGCAGAAAGACATCGGCCTTTCGCCGGCTGACCACATTCCTGAGTTTATCTTCCAGGATCATGACAATCTCCCGCGCACAATAAACTGTAAGGCATTGATTTAAATGCATAAAATACGTCAAACAACACTCATTGAGTATATCACGGCGAGCTTCAGCCGCCACGACGATCCGGGATTTAACAACGGGTCGGTGACGCTCGTGCAGGCGTGGCGAACGCGGTCGGCACGTTGCGGACTCATTTCGGTGCAGCACACGGTTCATCGTGTGGCGCTTGCCAGTGCGATCTCGCGCGAATTCGTCGACGTAGTTCCCATAGAAGGGTATGCAGATAGCCTGCCGGGCTCGTCGCCGCGTCGGAATCGCTGCAACGATCAGGTCATGCTGTGGTTACTGTTGCATCCCGCCGATGAACCTGTGCGCGGCTGGATATCCGAATCATCTTCTGGACGTCGGTGATGTCGGGAACGTGCTGCAACAGCACCGGTTGCTCGGTCAGGAGAGTTGCGCAAAGAATCGGGAGCACCGCGTTCTTGTTTGCCGAGGGTTGTACAACCCCGCGAAGCGGCACCCCACCGTGAATCAACAGATCCGCCATGACAACACCTTTCCATTCGATAATCTCGTTCAGGCGGGTAAGCCTGACTGGATTGCCACCGTCAGAGACAAAGCACATGCAACGAGGCCGCGTCGTCACGTGGTTTCATGCCGTCCGGTGTATGTTGCCGTTCATATCCTCTTAATCGAGCGAACAGCGTTCCCAGTCCCTCGGTGGCGACAAAATCGATCACATCACCGTGGCTCATCAGCCCGTAATGCTCCCACGCACGCGATAAGCCATCGGTGCCAATCAGCATGTGGCACGGTGTGACGACGGTATGGCGCCGGTGAGTGGCGTCGGCCGCGCTGCAAGGATTGAGCGTCAGCGCCGTCGTGCCCTGATTGTGCTGCTGCTCGATTCGCCTCTGGCGCAACGCCTGCAACTTCTCGCCAGAAAATCCCGAACACGGTTGCCACATGGCCTGCGGCTCGAGTGACGACCATGAGCGATCACCGGAAATCGCTCCTCTTCGCTCATGCGGTGCCAATATCGCGAAACAATCCGCGTACTGGTAGACGTCCACCACAATGTGATCCCGCATGTGATGCACATCGGCAATCGTGCAGGCCGCGACGGGATAGGCCCAAAGCGGCGTATTCGGCGCGAGCGACATATATTGGCGCCGGAGCTCCGCGAGCGCCAGCCGCAGCAGGCCAGTATCAAAGCCACCTTGACGCAAGTCGTTCGCCAGAAAGTCGGAAAGTGCAACCGCAAACCAATGCGCATCGGAGCATTGATCGAACGTCGTGAACGGACGTTGCGTCAGATGGGAGCCCCATCGATCACCCATGCCTTGAAGCGCGATTCGGACAGTACATAGCCGACAACATCTTCTGACGGTGTGCATGACGCCGAATCCGATTGCATGGAAAGAATCTGAAACATGTCGTGCAAGATGTGCCTCCGATTGTCATCAAGACAGTTCGTTCCAGCAAAGCTTCCAGTAAAACAATGGGAGATTCATCGGACGGGGTTTCTCGAAGTCGATCCAGGCGGAGTCATCATGCTCGTCGCTGAGCGAAACGTCGCAATCAGCGAATTCGCATTCAAAACATGCAACCAGAACGAATTTTCCGGGAATCACTTCGAACGAGCCGCTACCGACGTAATGCGCGCGCGATACGGTGAGCATGCACTCCTCCTGAACTTCACGCGTCAGCGCCTGTTCAAGCGACTCGCCCATTTCCGGCCGCCCCCCGGGAAGCTCCCACTCTCCGCGTGGGTTTCGTAAAAACAGGACCGACTGCTTCCTGCGGATGATCGCCTTGACGCTGACCGGAACCATATATGAGTCAACCCTGTTCAAAAAATTCGTAGAATCCTGTTCATACACCATCACAAAGGCGATTTTCCTCGCGCATATGCTGGCTCCATTACCAAGCGCCTTTGCCGCTTGGTCAATTTATCTCGATCGATACGTTGCACCAGCGACCTCGAGTGATTTGGTGTCGGTAGCAGCAACGATAGATCGGCATGTTCGGCAGGTCTTCGATAATAGGAATATGAGTTAGTGTAGCGCACGAATATCGCCCGGCGCGGCTCGCTGCTTTCGACATGGTAGGTACCATGTACCAGCGCCTCGAAAAAATTAGCGCATCGCCCGTGGTCAGGAATATATGCTTGATCAGCGGATTGGAATTAGGATTTCGATATTCATCGGGAACTGAAAAATTCGCTCGATGCGATGCGGGAATGCAGCAGAGATGGCTGGCGCCGGAGTTCATGTCGGAGAGTGCGTACAGGACGCCCGTCAAACCGTTAAATATCTTGCCACTCTTCACAAAATAAAACACCCCATCTTCAAACATGTCCGCTTGGTGATGCATCTTCCCGCCAGCGCTAATGAAATTTTCGTCGGCACAGAAGATATGATCCAATCGGAGCCTCGAGGAAAACAAGCGAGCGAGTATTGTGTAAACTGACTCAATATCTATCAGCGATCGCCAATTTTTCGACCAATTTAAATTTACATCATGCAAATAGTGACCAAGGAGATTTTTTCGCCAGAAATCATTGATTTCATCGGTTGGCATTTAATTTGGCGCATTTTTTACAACAATACAGTCATTGACATCGAGCTCGTATGTAAGTCTTTTAATATATTTCATTGTGCCCCTCATTTGAATGATTTCCATGCTTCAAGGAAATTACCCTGACTTTGTGTTTCGGTACCGCCCCAGATGTCATTTCATTTGCTTGGCATTAGGTAAGTATGCTAAATAATGCGTTTTGCACTGCGTTGGCGTCATGCCGCGCTGGTGAAGCATCTCCACGATTGAGCAGGACGGCGAGAATCCAGGCATAAAGAAGCCGCAGCTTCGTGAGGATCATCCGCAGGTTGTGGCCGGCGCCGTATAACGCCGCATGAATTGCATTGCCCAGCGCGCCCTGGAGCCAGTTGCTACCCAGCTTGCCGTCGGCCTTCATGTCTCTGACGGCTGGCTCATTCGCGCTGCGTCGCCGAATCATCGCGCGTGGACCGCAGGTGATGCCGCGTCGCAATCCTGGGTGATAGATCGTCACTCCGTCGATGGCGACGCCTTTGTAACCACGATCGATGTTGGCTATTTCCGGTTGTATATCGCTCAGGATTGCCGCCTGTTCCAGTGCTTCGGCCAGCATATGTCTGTCGTAGGGATTACCCGGCATCGAGCGAGCCCCCACCACCAAGTCTTCCTCGTGCGTCGTTGTGATCGTCTCCTTCACGCCGAACTTGTAAGGCTTGCGTGCCTTGCCCTCCGCCGGGTACTCGACTTGGGGCGCATGCAGCGCGTAAAGCTTGTTTTTGTCCTTCTGCTTTTGCGTCAGAATCCGTTTCGTGCGGTCAATCAGGTTTTCCAACGCCGTGCGGCTTTGCTCAGCGACGGAATCGAGTTGCCATTTGACGTCGCGCATCGCGTGCCCCACCCGCGAACGCAAGGTCTGCAGCGACTTTTTCATGAACTCGTATTGCTTTGCATGTGCGTAGCGGCAGATCTGACTCGCCACGCGGGGTGCCCCGCGGTTGTAGTTCTGCCACAACTCCAGGCCGCGCCGGGCTGCAGCCTTCGCCAGATGCGTGCGACACTGCTCAAGCAACCGCGAATCGGTCGGATGCGCGATCTCCTTCTCGACCCATTGCCAGACGACCTCTTCATTGGACAGGTCGAATCCGTGCTGCAAATAGAGCAAGCCAGCAATCAGGCGCGGCGAACTCGCCGACCACCCACGGCGCGACACGAAGCTTTCGCTCATCGACACGCTTAACCGATTCCAGTCGATTAACTCGACCAAGCGCACCAACGGGTGCGTCAAGTTGATCTGTTCGCGTAGCGGATGCCGGAACAAATTTCCTTCCGGTACGGGCGTCTTGGGACCCATCCACACCCCATCGAAATTAGCGGGATTCGCGCGCCCATATGCCGGCTTCCTGCAATTCTCACAGTCATATATCGAGCTCAACGCCGCGCCGAGCAAGGCTTGCCGGATTATTCAGGGGCGACTATTGAGTTGAGCTGCCGCATTTCGTCGATCTTCGATCCGCATCGGCGTTGAGCTCTGTTGGCCGGAGACTTCAAGGATCTGTCGTCGAATCGATAAAATATCGTCAAGCGCAGTGCCACCTCGAATTGTCGCGGCAGCACTCACTGGCGCAGCCTGCGCAATAGGGCCCATACCTGCCTCCCGCGAAAATTTAACTTTCTCGAAATTCATGAAGCATTGCTGGTCAAATTCGATCATGGCCAGCAGATAAAGCAGTCCACATTCGTCGGGATAACATAGCCTGTTACAGGCCCAACCAGGACAATCAGCACATCGATCTGCGTTTCGAGGCGGCCTACATCCAGGCTGCCGCGAACGTCACAGGCGGGGAGGCGAATGCGCAGGCGACCATCACGATGTCATGCGAGTAGGACGGCGTGCAGTCCTGCCACGCGTGGATGACACGGAGGATTGCGTGCGTCCATGCGTTGGCGGTAGTTCTGACCCTGCCTCGTTTTCACGTTCAGAATTGAAATGAACGCGTCTGTGCGCCGGTCAAAACCGGCAAGGTGTTGCGTAAATGAAAGTGGAGTTTCCAATCGCCACCATGATGCGATTGTTGCCCACACCCGTGACATGAATGCCGATCAGGCCACAGCTCTCGACTGGTCAGTCAGTTGGTATGGCTCTTCACATACACGCGCGCAAGAACACGAGCCCTGCATGTCCGCCGTGGGTCCGAGCGGCTTGCAGAAACAGAATTACGAAGTGGCGATAAGTTTATTGGCTACGTGGCGATGTCGAAGCGGCTGACTGGGTGACGCAGTGGTTCGGAACGCCTTGGCTCAAAGATGCCCCGGTTCATCCGCTGCAACATGCTTTGAAGAACCTGGGGCGGGCATACAGGAATTTCTTTGCAAAGCGTGCAGCGTTCCCGAAGCTTGCCAAGCGCGGCCAGCGCGACAGCTTTCGTTATCCAGATCCGAAGCAATTCAAGCTCGATCTGGCCAATGGTCGGATTTTTCTGCCCAAGCTGGGCTGGATGCGGTTGTCGCGCCAAGTGCCGGGCGTGCTGCGCGATGGCACGGTAAGCCTGTCGGGCGGCAAGTGGTTCGTCAGCATCCAGACCGAGCGAGAGGTTGAGCAGCCGATGCCGCATGCCGAGATACGCCAGTCGTCCATCGATTGCAGTCTCGCGCGAAATACGGACTGTGCAGCGTAGCGAGAAATTGATGAGCGGGCGATTGCGATCCGAACATCTCGCTCACCCGAATGGGACAAAAAGAGGCGACACCTCTGCTGGACGTAGAGGGCGTCTATGGCGAGCGTCTTGCCGCTTTCGGACCAGTTTGAGGGGGCAACGTGCTGATTCGCTATGAGAGGGTGTGCTCTCCGTGGACGCGCTCCACTGGCTTCCCTGTCTGGCATCTTGGAGGTGCACGAGCGAGGGCCCGCAGTTGGTGGGACGGTAGTGCCGCCCGATGTTCCGGGCGGCAGGTTCCAAGCCCCATGAGTTGTAGACAGACAAGCAACTGCCTACAGCGCAATATTGCCCGGCGACGGGAGTGTCGGCTATCGGACGGGGCCGCAATCGGAGTCGGAATGGGCTGATTCAGCGGGCAGTAGCAGTTTAGGATGAGATATCCGCCCGGTACGGGGAGCATGGTGTACCAATTTTGCTGGTCTGTTTGCCGGGGCGCGTGGCCGACCATGACCGTGGCTGCGCTTTGGGAGATGCAGTTCGGCCGATATGGCCACGGCTCCTGCAGTGAAGCGGCCGAGTCGCGAAGGCGCGGGCCGCAAGCTGTTGCCGGATCACCTTGAGCGTGAAGAGCGCATCCATCTGCCGGCCGACGAAGACTGCCCTGATTGCGGCGGGCAACTCAAGCCGCTAGGCGAAGACGTCGCGGAACAGCTCGAACACGTGAGGGCGCACTTCCGCGTGATTCGTCACAGCCGTCCGACGCTGGCCTGCGCGTGCCGCGATCGCATCGTGCCGACTGCGGCACCGGGTCGGCCGATTGATCGTCGCAGCCCGGGTCCGGCACTGCTCGCACACATCGCCGTGTCGAAGTTCGCGTACCACATTCCGCTGTACCGCCAGGCAGCTATGTACTCGCGTGAGGGCGTCGAGATCGATCCGGGCGCAATGGGGGTATTGGACGGACAGCATCACGATGCTGTTCGCACCGCAGGTCGACGCCGTGCGCCGCTACGCGCTGGCTGGCGGGAAGGTTCATGCGGACGACACGCCGCTGCCAGTGCTGGCGCTTGGCAATGGCCGCACGAAGACAGGACGTCTGTGGGTCTATGTGAGTGATGATCGGCGAGTGCCTCCGAAGATCCGGCGGCGGTCTGGTTCGCCTGCACGCCCGATCGACGGGGCGAGCATCCATAGCGCGGAATCTTGCAGACTTCGCCGGCGTGCTGCAAGCCGACGCGTTTGCGGGCTACGCCGCGCTGTATCGCGGCGGCACCATTCAGGAAGCATGCCTGCATGGCCCACGCTCGCCGAGAGATCCATGATCTACATGCCGTCCGTCCCAATGCGGTAACGGAGGAAGCTCTGCGGGGTGTGGGGCACTGCAACTTGGCGGCTGCGCGCATCGCTTTACCGCAAACAGCTTCCGAACGCTTTGCGATCTGGCGAAAATTCACCAGTGACTCCCAGAATCCGTCTGCAGTACGAGAGAATCATTTACGTTCCCACCGAGCGCTCCTTGCAGCCGCCAAGTTGACAGTCCCAGTGGGACTGGTACCGTTCCGGCTCGCGCGTTTCGTGCCGCTGGTGTCAACGGCCGGGCCATCGCGCTGGTGGCTTTGAAGCGCACGCGCGCCGTGCTTCGCGACTACCGCGTCGGCACGCGATCGATTTGAGCTTCGGCGGGTCGATCCGGCTCTACTGTGCGAACTTTTGGCTAATGGTGCGCCCCCACGGGCGATGCGATTCTAGCGTCCTGTGACGAAATCGATTTCGGGGCTGTTGGTACGGGTGAGGCAGCATAGAAATTGCGATGTCAACGCCCCCGACCCGGTGCACATTGAGGGTTGATGCATGTCAAGAAGCTCAGGCACATTCGACTTAACCTCCATACCAGCGAGGTGTTCGACACTTCATAGGAATTCGTCCAGTTGAGGACGAAGACCCTGTCCGGCTGATAGCCGGAGCGGGCCGCCACCATCAGCCATTCAGCCTCCTCGGCGTCATTCTCGGCGTGTCATGATGAAAGCGCATTCGTCTACGCAAGTGCACCCGGTGGCGGTCGATCGGGCAGGGATTCAGACGCTGATCGACGTGCTCGCCGGAATCGGCTACCGGGTAATCGGGCCGACTGTTCGGGATGGGGCGATCATCTATGACGACGTGGCTTCCGTCGGCGATCTTCCCGTTGGCTGGACCGACCGACAGGATGCAGGACACTATCGCATCGAGCGGCGCGATGACGAAGCACTGTTCGGATTTGCGGTCGGGCCGCATTCGTGGAAGCGCTTTCTTCATCCGCCGATCGAGCGTCTGTTTGCGGCCGTCGATACCGATATCGGCGTCGCCATCGTGCCCGGCGCACACGAATCGCGCAAGCTCGCGCTCATCGGCGTAAGAGCGTGCGAGTTGCACGCCATCGCCATTCAGGATCGCGTTTTTTGTGAAGGCCGCTACATCGATCGGCGCTACGCACAGCGACGGCGCGATGTGTTCATCGTCGCGGTCAACTGCGGCCAAGCGGGCGGGACGTGCTTTTGCACGTCTATGCAAACCGGACCGGCGGTCAATTCGGGTTTCGACCTGGCACTGACGGAACTGCCGCCCGGCGAGGGTGGGGCCATTGTCGTCGAAGTCGGCAGCGATGCCGGAGCGGCGCTCGTCGAGCGCATCCCGCATCGCCCGGCAACCGACGCAGAGTGCGACGCGGCGAGGGCAGTGGTCGAGCACACGTCCGGCCAGATGGGACGTACGATGCAAACCGACGGGATCCGGTCGCTTCTCCAGAACAACCCGAATCATCCGCGCTGGACTGACGTCGCAGGGCGATGCCTGAGCTGCGGCAATTGCACGATGGTCTGCCCGACCTGCTTCTGCACGACCGTGGAGGATCATGGCGACCTCGCGGGGTCGAAGGCCGAGCGCGTGCGCAAATGGGACTCGTGTTTCACGCTGGATTTCTCCCATCTGCATGGGGGCAGTGTGCGCAACACAGCGGCCGCCCGGTACCGTCAATGGCTGACGCACAAGCTTGCGAGCTGGATCGACCAGTTCGGCACATCGGGTTGTGTCGGTTGCGGACGTTGCATCACCTGGTGTCCGGTCGGTATCGACATCACGGAAGAGGTTGCGGCAATCCGGGGCACATCTGGAAACGCGCAGGAGCAAACGGATGGAAGGGCTTGAGCACATTCTTGCAGAGCATCCGTTCTTTGCCGGATTCGACGCGCGGCATCTTGAAATCGTTCAAGGCTGCGTGTCCAACCGCCGATGCGAGGTGGACCAATATGTCTTGCGCGAGGGTGAGCCTGCGGACGAATTCTACCTAATTCGCCACGGTCGCATTGCGCTGGAGATTTCCTCTCCCGGACGAAAGCCCGTCGTGGTCGAAACCATCGGCGCAGGCGAGATCGTCGGGGCCTCATGGCTCATTTCTCCCTATCGGTGGATGTTCGATGCGCGGGCATTGGAGTTGACCCGGTTGATCGGCATCGACGCCGCATGCTTGCGCGAAAAGTGCAAGCGCGACCACGATTTCGGCTATCAGATGATGAAGCGCTTCTTGCCGATCCTCGCGAAGCGCTTACATGCCACCCGGATGCAGATTCTCGATGTCTATGGAAAGCACTGATACGGCCGGCGCGCCGTCCTACGATCCGCTCGTGCCACGTATTTGCCGTGTCGCGCGCCGGCATCGGGAGCTTCGGGACACCGCCACGCTCGAGATCGTGCCGTTGTCGGGCGCGCGAGCGCTGATCGGCTCCGGCCAGTTCAACATGCTGTACGTGTTTGGTGTAGGCGAAGTTCCGATCAGCACGAGTGGCGATCCGGCCGACGATGCGGCGTTCGTGCATACGATCCGAGAGGTCGGCGCGGTCAGCCGGGCGCTCGCGCGGCTCTCGCCGGGCGCGACGCTCGGCGTGCGCGGCCCGTTCGGCGTCGGCTGGCCGATTGCCGCTGCCGCCGGCACGGACGTCGTGATCGTTGCGGGCGGACTCGGACTCGCTCCGCTGCGGCCGGCGATTTACGAAATCATAGCCCGCCGCAGCCGGTTTGGCCGGGTCGCGATTCTGTTCGGCTGCCGCCATCCTGACGAAATCCTCTATCGTCGCGAGCTCGAACGATGGGGCCGGTATCTGGACATCGACGTCGACGTGACCGTGGACCATGCGGATGCCGACTGGCACGGCAACGTCGGCGTCGTGCCTGCGTTGATTGCCCGCACGGCGTTCGATCCGCGCGAGGCAACGGCCTTGGTCTGCGGACCGGAGGTGATGATGCGCTTTGCAGTCGCCGCGCTGAAGGAAAGAGGCGTGCCCGACGATCGCATTTACCTGTCGATGGAGCGCAACATGAAGTGCGCGGTCGGCCACTGCGGTCACTGCCAGTTCGGCTCGACGTTCGTTTGCAAGGATGGGCCCGTCATGCGATACGACGCGATTGCCCGCATCTTCGCGGTTCGGGAGATCTGACATGCATGAACGACATCATCCGAGGCTTGCCGTCTGGAAATTCGCGTCATGCGACGGTTGTCAGCTGTCGCTGCTCGACTGCGAAGACGAGCTGCTGGGCCTGGCGGATACCGTCGACATCGCAAGTTTCCCCGAGGCCTCGAGCGCCGTTGCCCGCGGCCCCTACGATCTTTCGCTCGTCGAAGGTTCGATCACGACCGCGCACGACGCGCAACGCATTCGGCAGGTGCGGCGGCAATCGAGGTATCTCGTCACGATCGGCGCGTGCGCCACGGCGGGCGGGATTCAGGCCCTGCGCAATTTCGCCGACGTGAATGCGTTCGTTTCCATGGTCTATGCGTCGCCGCAGTACATCGAGACGCTGGCGACATCCACGCCGATTTCCGAACACGTTCCGGTCGATTACGAACTGCAAGGCTGCCCGATCGACAAGGGACAGCTTCTCGACGTGATTGCCGCGTTCATCGCTGGCCGCAAGCCCGCGATTCCCACCCACAGCGTCTGCATCGAATGCAAGGCGCACGGCGCCGTCTGCGTTCTGGTGCAGGGCACCCCTTGCCTCGGCCCCGTCACGCACGCCGGCTGCGGCGCGCTTTGTCCGTCGTTCCGGCGGGGCTGCTATGGCTGCTACGGTCCGATGGAGACACCCAACACGACGGCGCTGGCGAACGAATGGCAGGCGCGCGGCGCCGCGCCGCGCGACATCCGCCGGGCGTTTCGGACATTCTATGCAGCAGTGGAGCCCTTCACGAGCGAGAGCGAGCGCCATGCCGAATAAGACGCGGACGATTCACGTCGATTATCTCGCGCGCGTTGAAGGGGAAGGTGCGCTCGACCTGCGCATTCGCGGCGATCGTGTCACGTCGGCTCGGTTACGCATCTTCGAGCCGCCCCGTCTGTTCGAGGCGCTACTCAGAGGGCGCGGCTACGCCGAAGTGCCCGATATCGTCACGCGAATTTGCGGAATCTGCCCGATTGCGTACCAGATGAGCGCGGTTCACGCGATCGAGCGCGCGTTCGGCGTCGAGGTCGGCGGGCAATTGCGCGCGCTGCGACGGCTGATCTATTGCGGCGAGTGGATCGAGAGCCACGCATTGCACGTCGTCATGCTGCACGCGCCGGACTTTCTCGGGTTCCCGGACGCGATCGCGATGGCCCGCGTGCACGGCGACGCGGTCCGGCGCGGCCTCGCGTTGAAAAAGGCCGGCAATGCGATGCTGCGCGTGCTGGGCGGCCGCGAGATTCATCCCGTCAACGTCAGGGTTGGCGGTTTTCATCGTGCGCCCGGGCGTTCCGACCTCGCGCCGCTTGCGGCGATCCTCGAGGAGGCGCGCGAAACGGCCGTCGACCTCGTTCGGTGGGTCGCGGCGTTCCCGTTCCCCGATTTTGAGCGCGACTACGAGTTTGTCGCGATGCGCCATCCCGACGAATACCCGCTCAATGAAGGCCGTCTGATGTCGAGTCGCGATATCGACATCGACGCCAGCGCGTTCGAAACCGAATTCGAGGAACGGCATGTTGCCCATTCGACGGCACTGCACGCGCATGTCAAGCGACGCGGTGCGTATCTGGTTGGGCCGCTCGCGCGCTATGCGCTGAACTTCGACCGTCTGCCCGTTTCAGTGCGCGAGTTCGCGCGCGACGCCGGGCTCGGCCCGATGTGCCGGAATCCATTCCGGAGCATCGTCGTGCGGGCACTCGAAATCGTTTATGCGTGCGAGGAGGCACTCAGGCTGATCGCGGCATACGATCCGCCCGAGCCAGCCGCGCTGCCTGTCGAGCCGGTCGCAGGAGTCGGTTTCGGGTGCACTGAGGCGCCACGCGGCATCTGCTGGCACCGGTACGCGTTCGACGCTGAAGGGACGATTCGCGAAGCGCGCATCGTCCCACCGACGTCGCAAAACCAGCCGAGCATCGAAGCGGATCTCGCCGCGCTTGCGGCGCCGCTCGTCGATGCGACCGACGACGTCATCCGCGAGCATTGCGAGCGCGGGATCCGGAATCACGATCCGTGCATCTCGTGTTCCGCGCATTTCCTCAACTTGAATGTGAGACGAACATGACAGGCACGACCGAACGGCAGGTTCGGCGACCTGCAATCCGCAGCGTGCGCGTTATCGGGGTAGGCAATCCGGACCGCGGCGACGATGGCGTCGGTTGTCTCGTCGCGAAGCGGCTCGCCGGCCGCTTGCCGGCCGACGTCTCGCTGCTGGCGCGAGGCGGCGACGTGATGGATATCGGTGAGGACATGACCGATATCGACGCATTGGTCTGCATCGACGCTGCCGCTCCAACGGGTTCGCCCGGCCGGGTCAGCCGGATCGATCTGACAAAGCAGACGATCGAGCAGGGCGCGTCGTTCGCGTCCAGTCACGGGCTTGGCCTCGCGGAGGCGATCGCGCTTGCTGAAGCGCTTGGTACCGCGTCGCGGGACATCGTGATCTATGCGATCGAGGGTGTGTCGTTCGACCCCGGCGCGGCGATGACGCCTGAAGTGGCCGCCGCTGTGGGCGAGGTCGCGGATCGGGTCGTCACGGAGGTGGGCAGGCTCAGGCGGCGCGTGAAGGAGGGTTCAGACGATGCATGAAACAGGACTGGTTCGCGAACTCGTGCGCAGAATCGCCCATGCGGTCCACGAGGCAGGCGCCAACGGAGTGAGCGACGTTCACGTCTGGATGGGTGCGCTGGTGCCATTTTCCCTGGAGCATTTTCGCGAGCATTTCGAAGAGGAAGTGCGCGGAACGCCCGTTGAGGGTGCGGCGCTCCATATCGAATCGTCCGACGATATCGACGACACGAACGCGCAGCACGTGATTCTGAAGCGAATTAGTCTGCGCGTACCACCTGACGAGCAGGACGGGCCATGATGAAGGGCATCTTGCGCTCGGCCAGCGAGGGCGGTGCTCTCCAGCGGTTGCGCGTCACGGTGACCGGTGAGGTGCAGGGCGTCGGATTCCGGCCGTTCGTGTATCGGCTTGCGGCAAGCGAAGGGCTCGCGGGCTTTGTGCGCAATACCGGCGATGGCGTGCTGCTCGAGGTCGAAGGCTCGCGTGTCGCGCTCGCGCGCTTTGTCGAGCGCCTCGATACGGAGGCTGCTGGGCCCATGCACATCCGCGAGCGGCAGATCTGCGAGATTGCATTGCAAGGTGGAAACGTCTTCCAGATCGCACCCAGCACGCGTGAGGCCGGACACTTGCCGGTGATACTGCCCGACCTTGCCGTCTGCGCGGATTGCCTTGCTGAGATGGCCGATCCGGACAACCGGCGTTATCGCTACCCGTTCACGACCTGCATGCATTGCGGCCCGCGCTTTTCCATCATTGAAGGGGTTCCGTACGATCGGGCGCGCACTACGATGCGGCAATTCGCGATGTGCGCCGCGTGCCGCGCCGAGTACGACGACTCTGGCTCGCGGCGCTTTCATGCTGAGACCAATGCCTGCCCGCGCTGCGGGCCGGGGCTGATGCTGTGGGATGCCGACGGACGGGGGAGGGCGACCGGGCAACAGGCGCTGCGCGAAGCGGCAAATGCGCTGCGCAGAGGTGAAATCGTCGCGATGAAGGGCCTGGGGGGCTTCCAGTTGCTCGTCGATGCGCGCGACGAACCGGCGGTGCGCCGTCTGCGCATGCGAAAGAACCGACCGACGAAGCCGTTAGCGATCATGGCACCGTCGGGCGTGGCAGTCATGGCACTCGCCGACACAGACGCCGTGGAGCAACGGTTACTGTCTTGCGCTGCTGCTCCGATCGTGCTGCTGCGCTCGCATGCGCACGCCGGGCTGGTCGCGCCAAACGTTGCACCCGGCAACGCGTGGCTCGGTGTCATGCTGCCTTACACGCCTTTGCATCATCTTTTGATGGGCGAACTGGGCTTTCCGATCGTTGCGACGAGCGGTAATCGCGGCCGCGAACCGATCGTCGCCAGCGAGCACGAAGCTCTCGAGCGCCTTGGCGGCCTGGCGGACTGCTTTCTCGTGCATGACCGGCCGATCGCGCACCCGATTGATGATTCGGTCGTCCGGGTAATCGCAGGCGAGTCGGTCGTGTTGCGGCATGCACGGGGCTATGCGCCGCTTGACCTTGCACTGAGCGATCCGGAAGGGAGCGATGCGGCCGGTTGCATCGCGCTTGGCGGACACGGAAAGAGTGCCGTCGCTGTCTCGTCGGCGGGCCGGGTCGTGCTCGGCCCTTATATCGGCGACCTCGATGCAAGCGCCGTGCGCGAGGCCTTCGCGCGATCGGTCGACGCCATGACGGCGCTGTACGGCGTCGCGCCGGGGACCGCGGCTTGCGACATGCATCCCGACTACCACAGCACGCGGTTCGCCGAGCGTGATCCGACTCGGGTACTGCACGTTCCCCATCACGTGGCGCACGTGCTCGCCGGAATGGTCGATAACGGTCTTGACGAGCCGGTGCTCGGCGTAGCGTGGGACGGCAGCGGCGTTGACGGCGACGGGACGGTCTGGGGCGGCGAATTTCTTGCGATCGACCACCGGCGCTACCGGCGCGTCGCACACTTGCAACCGTTCCGATTGCTCGGCGGTGACGCCGCTGCACGAGAGCCGAACCGTTCTGCACTTGGCGCGTTGCATGCAATATATGGCGGCGCGGCGTTGTCGATGACAAGTCTGCGCCCGGTTGCGGCTTTTGCGGCCCGCGAGCGTCAGTTGTTCGCGGCTATGCTCGGACAAGGCGTCCATTCGCCCTGGACGTCGAGCGCCGGGCGATTGTTTGATGCCGCCGCAGCCATCGTGGGGTTATGCGCGCAATCGAGCTTTGAAGGAGAGGCCGCCATCGCCCTGGAAGGGGCAGCGATGCGCGCAGCGCGTGCGCACCCGCTCGACGCGCCTGTGCTGCGCGAGGAGGGGGGGGCATGGATTGCAGACTGGCGTCCGATGTTTGCGTCGCTCACGGAGGCCACCGGCGAATGTGTTCCCGCGGAGGCGCTCGCGCGCGCATTCCACGATGCCTTCGCATGCCTTGTCGTCGCTGTCGCGCGCCGGATCGGTATTCGTTGCGTGTTGCTGACCGGCGGATGCTTTCAGAATGCAGTGCTCGCGGGCACTACCCTTTCGCAGCTTCGGGCCGAAGGATTCGACGCAAGGTGTCATTGCCGCGTGCCGCCTAATGACGGCGGGTTGGCCGTCGGACAGGCGGCATTCGCCGCGCGGCGCCTGATCGAGGAGAAATGCTGATGTGTCTTGCTGTTCCAGGAGAACTTCTCGGTATCGACGATGACGACGCGCTGACGCGTCACGGACGTGTTGCGTTCGGCGGCATCGTCAAGCAGGTGAACCTTGCCTACGTTCCGGACGCTCGCCCCAGAGACTATGTGCTGGTTCACGCAGGTTTCGCGATCGCCGTGATCGATGAAATCGAGGCATCGAGGATGCTTGACGCGCTCGGCGCTCTCGATCCCGAGGAGCCATGCCCGTGAAGCACATCGACGAATGGCGCAGCCCCCCCGCGGCACACTGCTGGGCGGAGGCCATCGCGCGAATGACCACACGTCCATGGACCATCATGGAGATCTGTGGCGGCCAGACACACTCGATCATACGCTACGGAATCGACCGCATGCTTCCCGATGGCATATCGCTGCTGCATGGACCGGGATGCCCCGTCTGCGTAACGCCGTCAGGTGTCATCGATGCCGCCATCGCCATCGCGAGCCGGCCCGGCGTCACATTGTGCTCGTTCGGCGACATGGTGCGCGTGCCGGGCGGGCGTGGCAGCCTGCAGAGTTCCCGTGCGCTCGGCGCGGACGTCAGGATCGTCTATTCGCCACTGGATGCCCTGACCGTCGCGCGAAAGGAGCCTGATCGCGACGTCGTGTTCTTCGCGATCGGATTCGAAACTACTGCGCCTGCTACCGCGATGGCTGTCCTGCAAGCCGAGCGTGAAGACATCGGGAATTTTTTCCTGCTGGCGTCGCACGTGCTTGTGCCGCCGGCGATCGAAGCGATACTCGGCGACTCGACGAGCGGCGTGCAGGGATTTCTCGCGGCCGGACACGTTTGTACTGTCATGGGATATACGGAATACGAGTCCATTGCCCGACGTCATCACGTTCCTATCGTCGTGACCGGCTTCGAGCCCGTCGATCTGCTACAGGGTCTTTACCTGTGCATTCGCCAGCTGGAGGCCGGCAGAACTGAGGTCGAGAATCAGTACAGCCGCGCGGTGCGGCGCGACGGCAATCGCGTCGCCCGCGACGCCATCTCGACGGTGTTTGTACCACAGTCGCAATACTGGCGCGGCATGAGCAGCATCCCCGAGAGCGGACTTGGACTTGCGCCTGCGTATCGTCGCTACGACGCACTCGATCGATTTGGCGACGGCGTGTCACAGCCCGAGCACGACGGGGAATGCATGTCGGCCGAGCTCCTGCGCGGCCGCAAGAAGCCGGGAGAGTGTCCCGCGTTCGGCACGCGTTGTACGCCGGAACATCCGCTTGGCGCAACCATGGTGTCGTCGGAAGGGGTTTGTGCCGCCTATTATCGCTACCGGCGCGCAGAGCCGACGCCCTCCGCAGGCACGATCGGAGATATGCATCGCGACGTGAGGAAATCGACATGAACGAGCCCCCCGGTTTCACCCCAGCCTGCCCGGCACCCGTCGGTGCCCGTGACATCGTCGAGATCGGACATGGTGGCGGCGGGCGGCTCATGCATCGCCTCATCGACGACGTGTTTCGCCCGGCGTTCGCATCGGATCCGCTTGATCTCACGCACGACGGCGCGAGGCTTGAGTTCGGGCGCGACGTCGGGTTCCTGGCGTTCACGACCGATTCGTACGTCGTGCGTCCGCTGTTCTTCCCAGGCGGCAATATCGGCTCCCTGGCTGTCAACGGCACGGTCAATGATCTGGCGATGTGCGGTGCCGAGCCATGCTATCTGAGCGCGGGATTCGTCATCGAAGAAGGTTTTGGCGTGGACGAGCTGCGCAGAATCGTCGAATCGATGCGTAATGCAGCGGCGAGGGCAGGGGTGCGAATCGTGACGGGCGACACGAAGGTCGTCGAGCGCGGCAAGGGTGACGGACTTTACATCAATACGTCGGGCGTGGGTGTAATTCGCTCCCTCGCCCCGATTGCGCCGCGCAATGTCCAGCCTGGGGACGCGGTGATCGTGAGCGGCGATATAGGACGGCATGGCATCGCGGTCCTCGCAGTGCGAGAGGGCCTTGAGTTCGAGACGGAGATCACGAGCGATTGCGCGCCGCTTGCGGACGCCGTACGCTCACTGATCGCTGCGGGGATCGAGATTCATTGCATGCGCGATCTGACACGAGGCGGACTGGCAACCGCGCTGATCGAGATTGCGGAAGCTGCGAATTTCCTGATCGAGCTCGACGAGTCTGCGATCCCCGTCAGTGACGCGGTCCGGGGCGCCTGTGAAATTCTGGGCCTGGATCCTCTCTATGTGGCAAACGAGGGCCGATTCATTGCACTCGTACCGACCGCGCATGCGGAATTAGCGCTGGCGTGCCTCAGGTTCTTCAGTCGCGACGCTGTCATCATCGGGCGTGCCGATCGCGCTCGACAGTCTGAAGTGCGTCTGCGCACGATAGGTGGAGCGCGCATTCTGGACATGCACAGCGGAGAACAGCTTCCGCGAATATGCTGACCGTCCTGCACGCCGTTCGCGCGGGTCTGCGTACCCGGTTTGACGAAGCGCCATCGGCTTGCGCGCCAGGGTATGCGCGAGCAAATGGCGCTTGGATTGTCCATTGACAGTCGTGTGGTGTCGATGATCACGCGGATGGGGCCGGGCGGGTGGGCTGCCAACACCGGCGCTCGAGCCGATTCAACGGCAATTGAGCCGATTCTAAGTCCTTGGCGTTACAGTTACAGGAGCGAATGTCTGGCATGATCTATCGAGTCTCATTTGGAAAGGAAGAGACGGATTGCCCTTAGAAGATGTTTCAAGAAGAGCGAAAAGGGCTGTCACTTCGACCCGAACCTGTTAACTTCGAGCGTTGTGACCGACGGATCGAGGAGATGGGCAAACCAATCATCGACGACGAACCGAGGGCATTGATCGAACCACTACTGCCACCAGCAAAGCCGAGGCGCTTCCGGTATCCTGGGCGCAGGCCTGTTCCAGATCGGGTTGCGCTCACGGGAATCCTGTTCGTGCGCAAGACCGGCATACGCTGGAACGAACTGCCTGCCGAGATGGGCTGTGGATCAGGCATCAGTTGCTGGCGCCGCTTGCGCAACCCGGCTCCAAACACCACACGCCACCGACGCTAACGGTACGACGATCGCGGTCATCCTGACCGGCGCCAACCGCAACGACATCACGCAACTGCTGACGCTGGTGGAAGCGAGTCCGCCGATTCGCGGTGTGCGTGGCAGGCCGCTTCGCAAGCCAGGCCGGATCTATGCCAATCGCGCTTACGATTACGACAAGTATCGCCGGCCACTGCACGCGGCAGGCACCCGACTTCGATTTCCCGACGTGGTGAGCCTCTCGGTAGCGGCCTCGGCAAAGTGCGCTGGGTGGTCGAACGCACTCACGCATGGCTGCGTGGTTTTCGCCGTTTGCGTACCCGGTTTGCAGCGAACGTACTTTCAGTCGAAGAGGCAGACCACCTTTGGACCCAATTGAAAGCGATCGTGCGCACATTGAAGCGAGCAGGGCATACGCGGCCACGGGTTGCTCGCCGCCCACCGGCAGCGCCTCCCTGTCAACGAGATTTCTTCGGTGAGATCGAAGCGATCAAGAAACGGGCGGAGCAACGCGAGCCTGCCGAGCTCGAGTAGACACGTCAGGCAACCCTGTCGCTTGGCCGGTGAAGTTAAGCTGTTTTTTTCGGCTCAGACCAGAGCATTCCTCGGCGATCTACACCAACGACATTTGGTTCGACAGGCCTTCGGGAACGGCGTAGTCCTTTTCCGTTGCGATCCTGTCCCGCCGTCCACTGGGGAGCGCATCACCGCTTCGCTCTGCGTTTCCGTAGTCCGGAAGATGCTTGCGCAGCCACGCGGCCCCAAGCACATCGGACGAGAACACGACCCCCGGGGCAATCTGAACAAGCTGAGTCATTGGAGAATTCTCCTAAACGGATTGAACGTCAAAGTGCGCAGTGGCGTAGCGAGCGCTGCAGTCCCACACTTCGACGCCGTCGCGGGTGAACGTTGCCCAGCCGTCCTTCACCGTCATCCGCGCGGTGGGGAACACGGTGCCATAGCCATTGGCGGTTGCGGCGAATATGGTGCGTTCCCGGCAACGAACGACGTATTCACCATCGTCGAGGACGTGGACCTCCTGCTTGCTATCCAATCCGGCGGCGCCTTATCTTCCGTTCTGCTGCGACCAGTAGTCTGGTCGGGGCGCCGGTAGGACCCGTTGGCGCTTTTTCGGCGCCCACTTCGCAAAGTCGAATTCGATCCCGTGTCGCGCGAATACGATCTTCGCCCGCGCGGTGCTCTTTCTTTTCCAAGCATTCCGTCGACGAACGTCAACCTTCAGAAGGGCTTCATACGCAAACGCCTCTTGGCGGGTCTCGAAGCGCTTTGCGGCCAAAAGGCGCCATTTGCGGCCCTTGGTCCATCCTGAATTGTTATCAGAATTGTGCGCATGCAGCCTGCGCTTCAGGTTAGAGGTTGAACCCAAGTAGGTCAGGCCTTCGGAGCATACAAGCAGATAGGTCCACGCGGCAGACATATGGGCATCCTCTTCCTTCAGGAGCATTCAGCGGCAAGTCGATCGTGACTAGGCATCGCGTCGATCGAGGCTGCGAAACTCCGGGCGATTGCAGTTCATAAACTCATCGTAGTTTAACCCGGTAAGACTTGTTCTCCAGCGTTTCCTCCAACTGCAGCGAGTCCTGCCGCGTAAAGGGTGGGCGGGAAGCCCTTCCGCTTTGAGGCCGGGATGGCAAGCGACCCATACCGTGTCGCTCTCCTCCGCGAGAAAGTGGGCGGGCGCATCGTTCGGCGAACATGGCACCTGGGTGCTCGATGCACCGGATATTTTGCTCTCCGGCGCCGCGACGGCCGACAACCTGCGCGATTCCGTATCCCGCCATGCCCGTGAGGGTCGTCGGGTGCTGCTGCTTGCACATTCCGACCTGCCGCTCGCCGATGACGCGCTGCCGCAGGCATTGACGCCCGTCGCGCTCAGCTATCTTCACGGCACGCTCGACCAGGCGCGAACCGCGGCAACCGTAACGCTGTGCGCCTCGCCCTTTGGATCCTCGCGCAACTTGCTCGACCGTTGAGCGCTGCGCCACTGGGCATCGTTGTCGGGATGGCCACCGCGTTCGCCGCCGTTATCGTCGTTGCACGGTTGCGGATCTTCTTTGCGATCGAGGCGCTACTCGTCCCGATATGGCTGGGTGTGGCCAGCATCGCAGTGCTGGCCTGTTCCGGCAAGGTACTCGTCAACCTGCGCGGTGCGCAGGGAATCATCCGGCTGCGACAGAAAGTCGGCGATCAGCGGCTGGAAGCACCTGCGAGCGCGCGCTCGCGTTCAGCCGCGCGAAGTACAGCACCATCAAGGGCATCCTCGAAAAGGGCCAGCGAACCCGTGCCCCGACCGGCGCTTACCAGAACGGCGGCCGCTTCGGCCGTGATCTCCAATCCCTGCTGATCCACTGACACCATGAATCCGAGTCCCGAACTGAATTCCATCCTCAAGCAACTCCGCCTGTCCGGCATCCTCGACTCGCTTGAGCAGCGCAACCGTCAGGCGATCGACGCGCAGCTCGCCTATACCGAGTGCCTTGGCATGCTGCTGCGCGCCGGCTTCGCGATGGGCAAGACACTCGAGACGTTCGACTTCGACCGGCTGTCTACGTTGAACCGCTCACACGTTCATGATCTCGCGACGGGCCGGTATCTCGATGAGAAGGTTGCGATCCTGATCGCCAGGCCGACCGGCACCGGCAGAAGCCACTTGGCGCAGGCGCTGGGCCACTGCGCCGCCCGCCAAGGCCGCGATGTGCTGTTAGCTATGCGGACGCAGGGCAGATGCACCTCTACCTCAACTACGCGCATGAACACTGGATGAAGCCAGGAGAGAACCCCCCAGTCGGCTTGATTCTGTGAGCGGGAAAAGGCGCAGCTGAGGCACATTACGCATTGGACAACCTGCCGAACAAGGTACTCGCGGCCGAGTATCAGACAGTCCTGCCGGATGAGGCGACGTTTGCCCGAGAATTGGAACGCACCAGGATCGAATTGGAGCGCCGTGGCCGCAGTACGTGACTTTGCGCCCGAAGCACGGAGATACGCCGATGCGCGATGTCGGCGAGGACACTGAATCGATCGTCCGGTCATTTCTGAGATGCCGGGACTGGCGATAAAGCAATGCGAAAACACTCTACTTTGCGCCGTCGGCCGCTGACGAAGGCGCAATTGCTGCCACTTCCTACGGATTAGGTCCGTCGTCTTTCGCTCAAGCACCATCTCGCACTTGCGGCGCTATGTGGCGGACGTGGCGACGTTGATTCGATCGTCACGCTGTCCAATGTGCGGGCCCTCGCATTCAATTTACGTGCGGATGGAAGAGAGGAGCCGTATCGCAGTGCATTGCGCGGGCAGAGCGCGGTGATCAGTGGACCTTGACGGATTCCGAGCGTACTTCACTCGAAGCGTCGCTTCTTGTCCATGATGAGCGACGTGCTGTAATGCCAGTCCATCGCTACCTCGACGCGCTGGAGCACATGCAGCGTGTTAGCACACCAGACTTTGGTTTGCCGATCGACCTGGACTGAGACATGAGCGTTGGTCACCCGAATGGCGGTTCCGCCACAGACAGCGGACGCTGGCCTGCCGAACAGGGTCTTCGCATTGCATTGCGGTAGCCCCGTCAACCGTCACCCTCAGGCGCCGGTGGAGTCGCAGCGTCTCGCAAAAAGACAGAGCATTTCATACATCAATGTCGCCGCGATCAGTGCGGTATTGCCACTGGGATCGTATGGAGGCGAGACCTCGACGACATCGCCACCTACCCAGTTCAGTCCTTCGAGACCCCGTAGCAGCGCAAGTGTCTCGCGGGTCGTCAAGCCGCCGATCTCCGGTGTTCCGGTGCCGGGCGTGAATACCGGATCCAGTCCATCCACGTCGAGCGACAGGTAGACCGGTGCGTCGCCGACCACGCGCCGTGCTTCCTCCGCGATCGCCGCGGGACCGCGCGCGTCGAACTCTTCGATGAACACGACGCGCATGCCGCTCTCGATCGAGTAGCGCCAGCCTTCGTCGGAATTTTGCGCACCCCTGATACCGATCTGGATCGTGCGTTCCGGATTCAGTAGTCCGGCCTCCACTGCGCGGCGAAATGGTGCGCCGTGCGTGAATTTCGAACCCTTGAAACAGTCCCACGTGTCCGTATGCGCGTCGATGTGCACGAGCGAGATGGGTTCCTTCGGCGCCATTGCCTGAAAGATCGGGTACGTGATCGAATGGTCGCCGCCTGCTGTCAGCGGGATCTTGCCGGCAGCGAAGATCGGTTCGAAGAAACGGCGGATGTCTTCATGCGCGCGCTCGAGGTGATAAAGATCCGTGAACGGCACGTCGCCGATATCGCCGACCCGACATGCCGTGAACGGGTCGAAGCGCGTCACGTGGTGAGTGGTGCGTGTCATCGTCGACATGTTACGGATCTCCCGCGGACCGTAGCGCGCGCCGGGCCGCGCGGTGACGCCACCGTCGAAGGGCACACCGGCGAGGACAATGTCCAGTTGATCGAGATCCGTGCATGGCGGCACGCGCATGAAGGTTGGGATGCCGCTAAAACGCGGCAATTGCATCGCCGTGAGGTCGGTACCTGGCACGTTGACGGTTCCTAGAAGGTAGGCGGCGTATTGATCCACAGCACGCGGGTCACGGTCCTGGCCGGGTTGCGGTAGCTGTGCGGTACGCTGCTTGGAAAATAGAACGAATCGCCCGTTTGCAGCACGTAGCGCTCGTCGCCGAGAGTCAGTTCCAATTCGCCTTCGATCACATAACCTAGCTCTTCACCGGCGTGGGAAATCTGCTCGTCGCTGCTTGTGTGCGGTTCGATCACGTGGATGTCGCCTTGCAGTAACTGGCCGGGGCCTGGCACCACCACGCGCTCCAGCACGATCGAACCGCGGTTGCGGGCAGTCGGAAAGCTGACGGACGGCCGCGCGTTCGCGCGCTGCACCGGCGACGTGTTGATGTCTGGCCCGGACACGAGGGCTGCGATGTTGGTCGACAGCGCCTGCGCCAGTCGGTGAAGCGTGGCAAGCGACGGTGTCGCATGACCGCCTTCGACTTTTGACAGCAGGCTTTCCGAACAGCCGGCCTGCTCGGCGAGAGCCTTGAGCGTGAGTTTCCGCACCATGCGCGCATGCTTCAGACGCACACCGAGTGAATCGCCCGGCGTGGCTTGCGACGGTGCTGAGCCTTTGCTGGCCGAGGCGCGGCCAGTTTGGGATGAGGTTTTTCTGGTTGCCACCGTTGCAATATCGGAAAGGTTGAAAGAGCGGATTACGCTATCACCGTGAACTCGACGTTGACTGGATTGAGCGCGTTGATCGGAATAATATCCTGTGGGCACGCGGACATCACGACCACACAGTCCAGTACGGCCTTGATGTCAACATGGTCGCCGGCCTTCGATACGGGCGGCAGCCAGTCGATCGTATAGTCGGGCTTGATCGGAATGTTCATCCACAGGTTGAACGGTTGTGGCACTTCCCGCGCGCGCAGGCCGATTGCCTTCAGCGCGAGGCGCATGTTGTCGGCGCAGTTGTCATGATAGCCCTCGACGCCGAGATTCTTGTAGCGGTAAAGATCACATGCGGCGATCAGCGTATCGTGTACGCCCGGCGACGTGTCGACGGCGAGTTCCGCGATGGGCCGCCGATGGTTTGTGACGAGTGGGTCGCCAGGCTGCGGAACGACCTTGTCCAGATAGGCGCGTGTATGTTCGAACGACAGGAATTCGTTGAGATGCGCCGCGTTGAAAATCCATGTATCGCAGACCTGGGTGCCGTGCGGGTTCGCAATGCGGATGGTCTGACCCGCCTTCAGGCGCACCGCGCGGCCGCAACGGGCAGGAACGGTATACGTCTTGCCCAGTTCCGGTGTGCCGTCTGCCGAAATCGGTTCGTGCAGCGTCGCATTCAGGCCCTGTTCGGTGCCGTTGTCGTGCATATGCAGTTCTTCGGTATGAGTCGTGCTCATTGAGACTCCTTCATCAAGGTTCGTTGCAGAGAGTGGCAAGGCAATGCGCGAGAGCGCGCGTGCCCAGCACGAGGTGATCGTCGTCGGTTGATTCGAGCGGGTTGTGACTGATCCCGCCGCGGCTTGGCACGAACAGCATGGCGGTCGGGCAGTGGCGTGCCAGATACATGGCGTCGTGGAAAGCGCCCGATGTCAGCGTGAGCGTTGGAGCGGCGAGTGCGGCGCATGCGTCGGCAAGGCGTGCAACCAATGCGTCGTCGAAGCAGACCGGCGCATGCGAGAACAGCGGCTCGACCGCGACGCGATGCAGTTCTGCGCATTGCGCGAGCTGCTCATCGAAGGCCGTGAGCACATCGGTATCGGGATGGCGAAAATCGACGGTGAAGGTGACAGCCGATGCAATCGTATTGATCGAATTCGGCGCCACCGACCAGCGCCCGAACGTCACGCGCGTATGTTCCTGACCGAGCGCGGTTGAGAATGCTTCGATTTCAGCGCGCACGGCGATCGCCAGTGTCATCGCGTCATGGCGTGCATGCATCGGCGTGGTGCCGGCGTGCGCCGCGACACCCTCACAGGTGATTGCATGCCAGCGCACGCCCTGAATGCCGCAGACAACACCCAGCGGAACGCTTGCCAGTTCGAGTTGCGGCCCCTGCTCGATATGCAGTTCGATGAACGCGCGCGTGGGCTGCTGCGCGTCGTGCTTGCCGAGCGTCGGGAAGGTCTTTCGATGCGCGTCCAGTGCAGAGGCGAGCGTGGTGCCAGACGCATCTCTCGCGTCGCGATAGCGTTCGAGGAGCGCCGGGTCGACAAATGCACTCGAACCCATCGCGCCGGGCTGAAAACGGGTGCCTTCCTCGTTGGTCCAGATCGCCACGTCGAGTGGACGCCGGGTCCGGATGCCGGCATCGTTCAGCGCCGCGATGCATTCGATGCCGGCCAGCACTCCATAGCAGCCGTCGAGTTTGCCGCCGGTAGGTTGCGTGTCGATATGGCTGCCGGTCATGACCGGCGCGATATCTTCTGTGCCGGCGCGGCGAATGAAGAGATTCGCGCAGTCGTCAGTCGTGACGGTGCAGCCGAGCGCGTGTGCGCGTTCGATCAAATGGCGGCGCGCCTCGATATCGCACGCCGACAGTGCCGGGCGATCTACACCGCCGTCGGTGCGTGCACCGAATGCAGCCAGGGCGTCGATCGAACCGAGCAGGCGTGAGGGATCGACGTGTGCGCTCGCAGCCTGAGCAGCATGATCGGGGCGATGCGGCGTCATGCGGCGGCCCCCCGGGACGCGCCGTTTTCCGGCGCGTCCATGCCGAGCGTAGCGCAGGCCCCGGCAGCGTTGCCTGCAATCGGCAGGCTCCGGTCGAACCAAGGCTTCAGGAACTGCTGCAAGCGCGGTGTGCGGGTGTTGCCGAAAAGCTGTGCAGGCGGTCCGGCTTCGACGATGCGCCCCGCTTCCATGAACACCACCTTGTCAGATATTTTCGCGGCGAAGCTCATTTCGTGCGTGACCATCACCATTGTCATGCCGTCCTGCGCGAGGGAACGGATCACGCTCAGCACTTCTTCGACCAGCTCGGGGTCGAGTGCGGAGGTCGGTTCGTCGAGCAGCATCACTTCGGGCTCAATCGCAAGGGCACGCGCGATGCCAACGCGCTGTTGCTGGCCGCCGCTCAGCCGCGACGGGTAAGCGTCCGCCCGGTGCTCGAGGCCGACGCGCTGGAGCGCTGCCAGCGCTTTGCGCCGCGCTTCGTCCTTGCGGATTTTCTTTGACAGGACGAGTGGCGCAGCCACGTTGGCGAGCACGGTCATATGCGGCCACAGGTTGAACTGCTGAAACACCATCGCGACGGGCCGGCGCACCTCGGCGAGGCTGGCGTCGCTGTCGCGATCGCGCTCCGTGCGGCCGGCTGAGCGATAGCCGAGAAGTTGCCCCTTGATCCACACCTCGCCCTCGTCGTACGCCTCGAGGAAGTTGATGCAGCGCAAAGCAGTGGTTTTTCCGGAGCCGGATGGACCGATCAACGTCACGATTTCTCCGCGCATCACGTCGAGATCGATGCCTTTGAGCACGCGGGTGGCGCCATACGACTTGCCGACCGCGCGGAGTTGAAGAATGGGGAGAGCGCTCATGAGGTCTTCTGCAAAAAGCTAATCAAGGTCGCGGCCCGTCCGGCAAGTAGCGCGACGGCCTGGGTCAGGAGCCAGTAGCTGACGATCAGCATGGCGTACGGCCCGATATATGCATAGGTGGAGGCAACGATGTCGCTTGCGGTCATGGTCAGTTCAGGCACCGTGATGATCGATGCGACTGCGCTTTCCTTGATCACGAGAATGACCTGATTGGCGAGCAGCGGCAGCGCGAAGGCGACGGCCTGCGGCAGCTCGATTGCACGAAACGCCGCCCACCGGTCAATGCCGAATGCACGTGCCGCCTCGATCTGGCCGCGCGGAATGCTGGCCCATCCAGCGCGGAAAATTTCGGCAAAGTACGCGGCCGAATACAGCGACAGCGAGAGAATGGTGGCCTGCACGGCGCTCATCGTCAGGCCTAGCATCGGCAGGCCGAAATAGACGATCACCAGTTGCGATAGATATGGTGTTCCGCGCACGAGCCACACATACGCTTGATAAGGGTAGGCCAGCGTCTGCGGAAAACGCATCCGCAGCACGTTCAACAGGAAGCCGCCCACCATGCCCGGCAGCGCTGCGAGCAGGCTGACTTCGAGCGTCACGAGCATGGCGGCGGTAAAGCGCGGCACGAGGGAGAGGAATGCATTCATGGGATGGCACCGTTTCCTGGCATCAGGCGCGCTTTGCGACACGCCGCTCGTAGCCGTGCGCGACGAGCGATAGCAGTGACGTAATCGCCAGGTAGAAGCACGCCGCGAGCGTATAGACCTCCAGCGGCCGATAACTGGCTGAGGCGAGCTGCTGGCCGACGCGCATCAGGTCGGTGACAGCGATCACCGAGATGACCGCCGAAGCCTTGACGATGTCGATCGTCTCCGACACCAGCGCCGGCAGCGTCGCCGCCAGCACCTGGGGCACCTCGATATGCCATAGCGTCTGTCGCTGCGTGAGATTGAAGGTGCGCGCCGCTTCGATCTGGCCGCGCGGAATTGACCGGAAGCCGGCGCCCAGAATCTGCGACTGGTACGCAGCCGTGTTCAGAGACAGCCCGATCGCAGCCGCAACCACGCCGGGCAACGTCAGCCCGATCGCCGAGGGCACGTAGTAGAACACCAGCAGTTGCGCGAGCACCGGCGTGCCGCGGAACAGACTGACATAGACCCGCGCCGCGCCGGACATCAGCGTGCTGTCACTTGCCGACATCGTGTAGATGAAAATACCGGCGAAGAAACCACAGACGATCGCCGCAGCGGACAGGCACAGCGTGGTCAGTGCGCCGTCCATCAATTGGGGCAGATAGCTGAGGCAGCGGGCGAGCAGGTCAGGAGTGTTCATGTCGTTTCGATGACCGGAAAACAAGCCACGCTGCTGTTACATCGTCGGTTCGGGCAGCGCGTCGGAAGGTACATCCATCGTCGTGCCGAACCATTTCTGCTGAAGCTTCTTCATCGTGCCGTCCTTGTTCGCGCGTGCGATGCCCTCGCTGAACAGTTTGGCGAGCGCGGCGCTATCCGCATCTTTGCGCGCCACCCAGGCAAAGTAGCTCTTCGGGCCGATCGTTTGCGACATGACCATGAACACGCCCGGGCGCGCTTTCATCAGCGGGCCGAGGTTGGCGACCGACTGTGCCACGGCGTCGAGGCGTCCCACTGCCAGGTCGCCATAGGCCTCGTCGAAGGCGACGTACTGCTTGATCTGCTTGATACCGGGACCGCCTGCGTCCTTGAGTTTCTTGTCGAGCGCAATCAGTGCCTGCAGTTGGGCAGAACCGGTTTGAGAGCCGACGATCTTTCCGTTCAGATCGTTAGGAGATTTGATCGATGTTTCGTTGGTGCGCAGCAGGACGCCGGTGGTGGCGTCCGCTATGGGCAGTGTGAATGCGAAATGGCTTGCGCGGTCCTTGTTGACTGTGACAGCGGTCACGACCATATCGAAGCGCTTTGCGTCAAGGCCCGGCAGCAGGCCCTGGAATGGCAGGTCGAGCTGCTTGACCTTCACATCGGGTAGTGACTTCAACACGTACTGCATGAGGTCGGCGTCATAGCCAACGATCTTGCCGTTATCGATGTATTCGAATGGCGCGTAGCGCGCCTCGGTGGCGATTGTGATTTCCTTGTTCGCCTTGATTCGGGACAGCAGATCGTTGTCTTGCGACCAGCCTGGAACGGATGCGCACAACGCTAGCGCGCCAGCCAACGACAGTATCAGAGTGCGGAAAGACCTATGCATGATGCCCCCTTGCAGTGCGATGTCGTGAAAGAAACGTTAGTGAATCTCGCTCAAGTACATTGAATGTAATTCAACATGCATGAAGCGTGCCAGTACGGAAAGGCTGGTTTTGCGCAGCGGAGACTGGCTTGCGGAGCACCGTGTCTGGGAAACCGAGGGACGTGTGCACTTGCGGAGTGCTTCAGGCACCGGCTCGGGGAGCCTGATCGATCGCGCCGCAGCAGCGCTCGGCAAAACCCGCACCGATTCCATTCTCGACGCTGCGCGTTCGGCCGCCGAGCAGACGCTGCTGGATCAGGTTGTCTTGGTTGCTGCCCCGCACGCCTGGACGCACCAGCCCAGCCGAATGTCGCATTGCGTCGAACCATGCAGACGCCCGCGCCGTGGGATTCTGCCGCATGACGTGGATGGCTCCGCAGCCGCTCACAGCCGAGCACGCCCTGGACGCCTTCGAGTCCGGCGTCAGGAGCTTGGGACACGTGGCTCAAACGTCGCGCGCTCGCCAATCAGCGCAGCGGTGCGTCGCGTACCTTCGTCGCAACCCAAGCAAGATGGGCAGGTGCGTGCGTATTACGCACTCGCATCTGGTGCCGTCGCGGTCGAAGCTACGCCCGATCGATTCCGGCGCAATATGCCGGATCCAATCCCTGTTGTGGTGTTGGGTCGGCTCGCAGTCGATCGGACACAACAGGGCGGAGGCATTGGTCGTGCGCTGGTGCGTGATGCCGAATTGCGCGTGCTGCACGCGGCCGCTGCGATCTGGATTCGCGGCATGATCGTCCACGCGCTGTCCGATTCGGCCAAAGCGTTTTACGAACGGGTCGGGTTTGAGGCGTCGCCGCTCGATCCGATGCTGTCACTGATCACGCTGGCTGATCTCGCGGCGGCACAATGACGCTGCTTGTGGGGACGCGTCGATGTCCAGCGATGACGAAAAATTACTCCCCAAGCGCTCACTGCGCTTAGCATTGCGCGAGCTGTCCGTTGCGCAGCATTGCCAGTTGCTCAGCAACCTGCCGGTGATCGAGCTTCTGGCGTTCGCGCAGCAGCGCCACCTACTTGCTGTAGCGGGCGGTCGACGAGCATGGCGTCGAGCTGGACGTCTTGGTGCAGAAGCGCCGCGACAAGGCGGCTACCAAGCGCTTCTTCCAGCGGGTACCGCGCTCCTGCCCGACACCGCGAAAGATCGTCGCCGACCAACTGCGCAGCTACGCTACCGCGAAGGCCAACATGCCGGAGCTGGCCAATGTCAGCCTCGTGTTAACGCTTCGGCCCGGGTGAACAACCGTGCTGAGAACAGCCATTAGCCCACACGAGCGCGCGCGCAGCGCGTGCGAGGCTTCAGCGATCGGGCGCGCACCCAGGCTTTTCTCACGGCCTTCCCGCCGAGCGCTCCTTGCAGCCGCCAAGTTGACCATGCTCGGATAGGGCCACACCCCGGCGCTTTCCAGCACGGAGATGGAGATTGGCGCCGCCCGCTTCCGGCCGCGGCAGCAGCGTGCCCCATTGATCGAGCGCGGTGGCGCCGCCCGTTGCCTCGCGGCTGTCGATCAAGGCGGTCTCGACATGCTGCACCGTCTGCGGGCAGGGAGGGCATTCGTCCGCGAAATCATGATGGCGCATTGCTCAATCGTCAGAAATCGGAAATTTACAAAACTCAAAGGAATCGACTGATCTCAATGGACGGCGACTCGGCTTCGTTGCGGATTGAACTCAGATATTTCCCATACAAATTTCAGGAAACGGCGATTCGACTTGGGATGGGGCTGGTGTTGAATGATTGTTGATTTACTATAGAATTAATTTCAAATAGCTAACCTTAAAATCGGAAAATATCTTCTTACACCATCGGCTCTGCCCCCGAAGTGGGTACGCGTTTGCGAACACCTGGACAGTTAGGGAAGCGCTGATTAATAGGCGATCCCGCGAGGTGGTCGGCGACGGAACAACCGGTTTAATCACAACGGACAGCTCGTTGAGTTAGACAGAAATTCAAGCGACTTTCAGGTCGCACGTGCGCCTTCATGCCGAAGTGCCACTCGTTGCCTTTCTTCGTTTGATGCATGTCCGGATCGCGACGCTTCTCGGCGTTTTTGGTCGACGGCGGCGCTTCGATGATCGTCGCATCGACCAGCGTGCCTTCCTTCCTCATCAGCCCGCGTTCGCACAGCGAGATGCCAATCTCGTCGAACAGCTTGCGCGTCAGGTCATGTTCGAGAAGCAGGCGCCGGAACTTCAGCAGCGTGGTCGCATCCGGCACATTCTCGATGGCCAGATCAATCCCGGTAACGCCCGCATCGCGATGCTGTCGTACAGCGCATCCTCGAGCCCTTCGTCCGACAGGCTGTACCACTGCTGCAGAAAGTAGATTCGAAGCATCCGCTCCAAACCGATCGGCGGGCGGCCGCGAGTTCCTTTCGGGTAGTACGGCTCGATTGCCGTCAGCAATCGCGACCACGGCACGAGCTTCTCCATCTCGTCGAGGAAACGCTGACGCCGGGTCACGCGCTTCTTGCCTGCGCCTTCCGCTTCCGCAAAGCTCATTTGCCGTTTCATCGTCGTGGGTTCGTTCCGCGAACTATCTTCTACAACGTCCTCGGCTGCGTCAGCGATGACCACCGAGCCGGATAAATCGGTGCCTCCACAAGGATATTTCCTATACCAATATGAGCGGCCGACGATTCGGATTCGGATGGGGCTGATGCCGAATGGTCGATGTTTCATTATAAAATTGGTCTGAACTGAAGGCCATCGCTGGAGTAGCTATTTGCGTTGCCTTCAAAAATCCCGGCGACGCATCGCTTGCGAATTTCATGCGCAAACCTATCCGTCATGCAACTTAATTTAAGATAATTAATTTCGGGTCGACAAGATAACGTCCATCAAGAGTGAAGTTATGCATAGATATTTTCGTATCGTCGTATCAATATTGTTTTTTTTTGCTCGAATGCGTGGAGCGGCGAGTCCGTTGATGAGCCGCTTCCATTTCCATCATCCGTCACCCTGTACTCAAATCAACTTGCGCCATATACTGTGATATCTCAATGGTATAGTACGACACCAGTTCAAAAATCTCTTCATGCGATCGGATTCTATGGTCTAAGTTTGAAGTACCATAATTCCAAACAAATCTCGGTAATACATGGTCCGGATGGGGAGCCCGTGCCCGTTATGCCACTACCAGGGACAAAAGGAATTGGGTTGGCGTTGGGCGTACGGATTAAGAAAGCGGGGGAGGGTTGGGAGCCATGGGTGCCTCCCTCCGCAAGTGATTTTAATACGAACTTTGCCAGCGGATGGCCTAACGGCCAAAAATTCTCTGTACAATTTAGGGCTGCCCTAGTTAGACTTAATGGTCCTATTAATCCTGGGGACATCGATCTAGGACAGAATGGTGTCGAGTTGAGTCAACTTAATGGTATTGCTTTCCATGCGATCGGTCACGTCCTCATCCGCCAACCCACCTGCGAAATCCTAACCAAGCAGATCGGTGTGTCTATGGGTAACGACATTTCGCTGTCGAAGTTCACGGGGCCCGGCACGACATCCGATTTCAAGCCGTTTACGGTATCGATGACGTGCCCGACGGGGATTAACAAATTGTCGTACCTGATGAATGGGGCGGGTGGTTCGAAAATTGATCCATCTCAGCCTGGAGCGCTGTCGTTATCGAATGCAAATGGCGCATCGGGTGTGAGCGTGCAGGTGAAGGACGACGACAACAAGGCCTTCGTGAATTTAGGACACGCCATGCCGGTCGGCCAATACCAGCCTGACCAGGACAATCAGCACATCGATCTGAAATTCGAGGCGGCCTACATCCAGACTGGCGCGAAGGTCACTGGCGGCGAAGCGGATGCGCAGGCGACCATCACGATGTCCTACGAATAGGTCGGCGTGTAGTTCTATCACGCATGGAAAACGAGGCAGGGTCAGAAATGTTTGCTCGGCGCTATCGAACTAGCCGATCTTGCTATCCGCCCCCTTTTTAGCGGTCTTCGCAGCTTAGCGTCAACGCGCTCATCAACCCCGTCAATCAACAAGACTTGCCGCAGTCCCAAAATGGGACTGCACTTGACCCAAGCGAATCATTTCGAAAAAGGTCCTGCTGGCATTCTGCGAGAAGCATCCAGTTACGCGCCAGTCGTTGCTCGCATTGCCCGAATTTCGCGACAAGGGCATCGGCAGTCATTTGCTGACTGAGGCGCGGCGTTGGTCCCAGAAACAACGACTGGAGTTGCCTGCGGTATCGCCGAGCGACAGAAGTTCCCCGTTTTATGAACGCTCCGGTTTTCTCCGCGAGCGCGATCCGCTCGTGCTAAAGATTGCAGCCGGCAACTCGTAGCCGCATCCTGCAAATTGTCAAGGAGTTCAGATGAAGCTTGAATGCAAACGCCTCACAGAGGCGGACGTGAAAGAGGTCGTCGCACTGAACAGCAATCCCCTGGTCTTGCGTCACATGCCACTTGCTGAGAACACCTTTGACGAAAGGAAATGTCTCGCATGGATTCTGGAAAAGGACTCGCAGTGGGCACGCCACGGATACGGGCCTCTGGCTTTTTTCGTCGACGGAAAATTTGCCGGATGGGGAGGGTTGCAACATGAATCCGGTGATGCCGACCTGGCGTTGGTGCTCCTTCCGGAATACTGGGGAATGGGACACGTGATCTATCAACAAATTATCAGCATGGCGTTTTCCCAAATGGGTCTGGCTTCCATCACGGCACTGCTGCCGGACACAAGACGTCAGCGGAAAAGTATGCAGCGTCTTGGGTTCATCAATGATGGGGAAACTGAACTTTGCGGAAACCGTTTCATCCGCTATAGGCTGTACACCCAAGGAGAATGAATTGGCATCGATCAGGCTGGCCAAAATACAGGACATTCCGCAGATGTTTGACGTGCGCTTCGCAGTGCGGGAAAACCGGCTGGCGCCAGGAATCGTGATTCCAGAAGAAGACGTTTGACGTTCAATCGAAGATACCGGGTGAGGTTGGGTCATCGAGGTAGACGACAGAATTTGGGCCTTCGGTATTGCCGACGCCGTCAACGGAAGTATCTGGGCGCTCTTCGTGCATCCAGACGCGGAGGGACAAGGTTACGGACGGCGTCTGCACGACGAAATGGTGTCATGGTTGTGGTCGAGGGAACTGCAAATGGTTTGGTTGGCAACCACGCCTGGCACACGGGCTCAGACGTTCTACGAGCGCCTTGGCTGGCAGGTGGAAGGTCCCGCCGAAGCAGGGCAGATTCGCCTGGAACTTAAACGTGGAAGCGAGTCTTGCGTGTAGGGTGACATGATGTGCCAGAGCAAGTAACTGCCGGGTTCGACCGAGCGTTTGCGGCCGCGCCTATGCCCCCGGCTTCGAAGGCTCAATCGGCTTCCTCAACAACCTCGTCCCCTCGAACAAGGTGATCGGCAAGGCGCTGCGGCGGTTACGCCCGCCTTCCGGTATATCTCGGCCCATTTGCGTAGCTGGTTCGCGTTCACCCCGGCCTTGAGCGCCAGACCTGATAGTGAAGCGCCGGGTTGTAAACATGCCTCGCCAGGCGGCGTTTCCCATCAGGATCAAATGATCGCTTGCCGTTCGGGGAGACATGGGTCACCTTCAGGGGCAGGAAATCGAGGTCAATCGTGTCAGCTGTCATCGTGGATCGATTCAGCAGTGCCGGTTAGGTGCGGAGGATTTCGCGCTTACGGTCAACGACGCCGAATAGATTTAGGCAAATCACCATCACATCGAAGATTAGTGTTGCAAAAATGGGGTGGACCATAGATTACTTCGGCTGACGGCAGCGTGAGGGCGTCATCGAACGCCGCTTTTCGGTTGGAGTCGGAGCTGATATGACTCGTGTCAATAAGGCGGGTTTGTCAGCAACGCACGATAGCGATCGGCCGCCCCCTTTACGCGGATTGCGCCCCAATCGATATCGTTCAAAATGGTTTGCACCGGCCAATTGCGTTGTTGGGGGGGGAGGGTCTCGAGCGCCTTGAACATGTCATCCAACGCCGCTGATTGCTCACATCCTGGCCAAGGGATCACTCCGGCGAGGTTCGCCCGCACCTTGCCGCGTTGTTCGGCGGGCAGATCCTCGAGTGCTTTGAGAAAACCATCGACCGCCGCTCGTCGGCCAGATACGCCCGCCCAGATAACGTCATCGTATTCCCGGTTCAGCTTGCGGCATTGTTCGTTGGTCAAATCCGACGTTGCTTTGTCGATGGCCTTCCGAATTTCAACCACTACCTTTTCGTCGGCGCTCGACAGGCTAGAGACATTTATCGCTAGCGCTTCCATCATCGGACCATTAGTCCATTCCATCTTCTTATCGCGTTGTTCGGCGGGCAAATCCATAAGTTCCTTGAGGGCGCCATCGAACAGCATCTTTCTTTCGGACTGTGGACAACTGCTAATCACACAGATAAGTCTCATTAGAACCATGCCTCGCAGTTTGGGTGGCACAGCCCAAAATTCCTTAAGCAAGGCGGTCGCTACTCTCGGGTCGTGACTATCGAGTAATGCCGCGATTTGCTTTGGCACCTCTTCATCGCGTACCTTCAGGGAAGCGTCTCGCATCGGCGCAAGTGCATCGCGTAACCTTTTATTGGCCCCGGCCAGCGCAAGCCGATCACCATGAGGCAGATATTCGGCAATCTGATGAACGAGTTCGGTGGGGAGGCCGTGTAGCGCTGCCGACGGCTTGACTCGTCCATTGGCCTCGCTGCTTTCGCGGGGGCCGGCCCAGTTGGATGGCGCTTGTTGAAAATCCGATTTCGGAAATTGATCTCTATTCTGGGAGTTCGTTACGTTAACCACGCGATCCCGTAGGACGATGTTATCTACTGCCGTAGAAGACCCTGCTTCACGCATTATAGAAGGCCGATGCGATCGTTGACTCAGAATGGTAGCGTTAATCCAGATTTTGACAGAATTAATCATGATTTTGATTCAGGAAAATTTTAAAAAAAGAGGTGGAAATGCGTGTTTTTATTGATTCGCGTTGAAGCATCACGCGATTTTTAAATAACACTCTTGTGTTTCATGGGTCCTATAATTATTAATGTCTGGATCGGTGGATTTCGTAACGCTGAAAAAGCGTATCTCGAAGACGTTAACCCCGCTTGCATAAAACTGTCGTCTTGCCAGTGAGCTGTCTCGAAAAAATCGGGGGCGTCAACTCTGGATTGCAGCCTGAAAATTTAAATTTGGGGGCGCGACAAGCTGGCACTACGCACCTCCGATCGGCTCACGGATATCAACAGCATCCGCCACGATGTCGATGTCGATGGCGAGGAACAGGTCCCCCGCAGCGACGCTGAAAAGGGCGTGGTCCGGGTCTTCATCGCGCCCTAGGCAGGCGCCGACCCCTTCGCCATTGAAGCGGCAGTACGTCAGCGTATGGCGACGATTGCTGGTGACCAGGCCTGGCAGAACTCTGACACGGTGAAGACGCTCGCCCTTGAGAACCTGATGTCTGCCAGGCGATTCGGTTTCGCGGAATTCTTCGAGCCGCTTTGGGCGATCGACAACCTCAGGACGAGCCTGCTTCAAGGCGCCGGAGCAGGTCTTGGATTCTTCGTCAGGGACGTGTTGCCGCTGGTCAAGGAGTTTCGTGCCAACGACCGCATCGGGGCTACTGCGATCATCAAGGCGTCGTCGCCCCTTCTGGATCGCGCAGCGCTTCAAGAGGCTGGATCGAATCAGGTCGCGCAGCTCGGCAAGGCTAAGGCAGCGTGCGACGGGCTTCTGGCGCTGATCGCGGAACCGCCTGAGATCAATGCTCCGGCTGTGCTCGAGTTTGTTGTGCAGACGGGTCTGTTTTCCATCCTGGACACACTGGCTCCCTTCGTTTCCGGTGACGCCAAGGCCGTAGCGGCCGAGGACAGCTCAGGGCAGGGCGATCAGGTCGAGCGCACCGAGGACGGGGAAGCCGAAGACACCAGTCCTGAGCTGAGCGCATGGAGCAAAGCGCTTGAGGCACCACTGAGCCAGATCGAGCGCTACGACTTGTACGCGCGAGGACAGTCGCAATTCGGGACGCATCAGGGCGTCAAGGGGCTTGAGTTCCCACGCGTACTGGTCGTGATCAATGACGACGCGGCGCGAGGTTTTCTTTTTGCCTACGTCAAATTCTTCGGTACCAAGGAGAAGTCAAAGGCGGACCTTGAAAATGAAGCTGCCGGCCGAGAGACCGGTTCGGACCGCACCCGCCGCTTGTTCTACGTGACCTGCAGCCGGGCCGAGAAGAGCTTAGTCATCGTCTACTACTCGCCGGATCCAGCACTGGCTCGCAGTGCCAGCCGAGAACGGTTAGAGAATTTGACGCCGCGTGCAAATATGCCGGAAGGTTCCATGGGATCGCTCTCAGGTTCATAAGTATTCCCGGTTACTTGACATAAGTATATCTATCAATATTTTTGGTGTAACGGTCATTTAGATGGAATGGTCGCCTCCCGCCTTAACGGGCCGTCCGGCGCCGCAATCTCGCGTCCAGAGCATGCGACATTGC
>NZ_LOSX01000010.1:0-57108 GCF_001521985.1 Burkholderia sp. RF4-BP95
AACGGGCAAGGCGGCATTCTCGTCGTCAAGCGTCCGTGGCCGGCGATGATCCGCACGATCTGGGGCGACCCGGAGCGTTTCAAGAAGAGTTACTACCCGGAAGAACTCGGCGGCACGCTCTACCTCGCCGGCGACGGCACGGTGCGTGACAAGGACACCGGCTACTTCACGATCATGGGCCGCATCGACGACGTGCTGAACGTGTCGGGTCACCGGCTCGGCACGATGGAGATCGAGTCGGCGCTGGTTTCGCACGAGCTGGTTGCGGAAGCGGCGGTGGTCGGTCGCCCGGACGACACGACGGGCGAGGCGGTGGTCGCGTTCGTGGTGCTGAAACGTTCGCGTCCGGAGGGCGAGGAGGCGGCGGCGCTCGCGAAGACGCTGCGCGACTGGGTCGGCAAGCAGATCGGGCCGATCGCGAAGCCGAAGGACATCCGCTTCGGCGACAACCTGCCGAAGACGCGCTCGGGCAAGATCATGCGGCGCCTGTTGCGCTCGCTCGCCAAGGGCGAAGCGATCACGCAGGACACGTCCACGCTCGAGAACCCGGCGATCCTCGAGCAGCTCGCCGAAGTGCGCTGACCGCGCCTGTTGCGCACGTTGCGCGCACGAGCCCCTGCGCGGCAATCCCGATTGCCCGCGCAGGGGCTTTTTGCTAAATAACGGCATGACCGTTCCGTCCCGTCCGGCGCCTGCCGCGCCGCCGCCCGTTCCCGAGCCGCTCGCGCGTGCCCATGCGCGCTATTGGCGTTTCAACGTCGTGCTGATCGTGGTGCTGATGGCGATCGGCTTCACGGTGTCGTTCGTCGTGCCGTTCTTCGCGCCCGCGCTCGCGGGCATCCGCTTCGCCGGTTTCAGCCTGCCGTTCTATGTCGGCGCGCAGGGCGCGATTCTCGTGTATCTCGTGCTGATCGTCGTCTACATCGGCCTGATGCAGCGCGCGGACCGCGTGCTGCGGCGCGCGTACGACGAACATGCGGCGCAGGCGGGCAATGCGCACCATGCCCGCTGATCCATGCTGACGCATCGACTGATTCGCGCGTACGCGCTTTACACGCTCGGCTTTCTCGGGTTCGTGCTGCTGCTGTGGCGGATCGAGCGCGCGACCGGTTCCGGCGTGTGGATCGGCTACGTGTTCCTGTTCGTGCCGATTGCCGTGTATGCGGTGATCGGGCTGCTGTCGCGTACGTCGGATCTCGTCGAATACTACGTGGCCGGGCGGCGCGTGCCGTCCGCGTTCAACGGGATGGCGACGGCGGCCGACTGGCTGTCGGCGGCGTCGTTCATCGGTCTCGCCGGCTCGCTCTACGCAACCGGCTACGACGCGCTCGCGTACGTGATGGGGTGGACGGGCGGGTTCTGCCTCGTCGCGTTCCTGCTCGCGCCGTACGTGCGCAAGCTCGCGCGCTACACGATTCCCGATTTCCTCGGCACGCGCTTTTCGAGCACCGCCGTGCGCGCGCTCGCGGCCGGCGCCGCGATCCTGTGCTCGTTCGTCTACCTGGTTGCGCAGATTCAGGGGATCGGGCTGATCGCGACGCGCTTCATCGGCGTCGACTTCGCGATCGGGATCTTCTGCGGGCTCGCGGGCATTCTCGTGTGCTCGTTTCTCGGCGGGATGCGCGCGGTCACGTGGACGCAGGTCGCGCAGTACATCATCCTGATCAGCGCGATCCTGATTCCCGTGTCGCTGATCGCGATGAAGAACGGCCTCGGACCGGTGCCGCAGTTCAATTACGGCAAGCTGATGGAACGCGTGGCGGCGCGCGAGGCGCAACTGCGCGACGCGGCCGAGGAGCAGCAGGTGCGCGATGCGTATCGCCGGCAGGCCGCGGTCGTGCAGGCGCAGCTCGATCGCTTGCCCGCATCGTATGCGGACGCGCGCCGGCAACTCGTCGACCAGCTTGCTGACCTGCGGCGCCATAACGGGCCGCTGCGCGAGATCAATCAGCGCGAGCGCGAGCTGGCCGACTTCCCGCGCGACCCGACGGCGGCGCGCGTGACCTGGACCCAGGCGCGCGACGATCTGCTGGCACGCGCCGAGCCACCCGTGCCGATGCACGAGCCGTTTCCCGCGGCGAACGACGACGACCGCAAGCCGCGCGAGCGGAATTTCCTCGCGCTGCTGCTGTGCCTGTCGCTTGGCACCGCGAGCCTGCCGCATATCCTCACGCGCTACAACACGACGACGTCGGTGGCATCGGCCCGGCGTTCGGTTGGCTGGACGCTGTTCTTCATCGCGCTGTTCTACCTGAGCGTGCCGGTGCTCGCGGTGATGATCAAGTACGAGATTCTCACCAGCCTCGTCGGGCGGCCGATCGCCGAGCTGCCCGCGTGGGTCACGCAGTGGCACCACTTCGAACCGGACCTGATCAGCGTCGTCGAGGTGATTCGCGACGGCATCGTGCACTGGTCGGAAATCCAGATGCAGCCGGACATGGTCGTGCTGGCCGCGCCGGAGATCGCGGGGCTGCCGTATGTCGTGTCGGGGCTGATCGCGGCCGGAGCGCTGGCCGCGGCGCTGTCGACCGCGGACGGGTTGCTGCTGACGATCGCGAATGCGTTGTCGCACGACGTCTATTACTGCATGGTCGCGCCGGATGCGTCGAGCCAGCGGCGCGTGACGATCTCGAAGGTCTTGCTGCTTGGCGTCGCGCTGTTCGCGTCGTATGTCGCGTCGCTCAATACGGGGAAGATTCTGTTTCTGGTCGGGGCGGCGTTTTCGCTCGCGGCGTCGAGCTTCTTTCCGGTGCTGGTGCTCGGGGTGTTCTGGAAGCGCACGACGACGCGCGGGGCGATCGCCGGGATGGTGACGGGGTTGGCGGTGTGCGTGTACTACATCGTGTCGACGTATCCGTACTTCACGCAGCTGACGGGGTTCGCCGGGCGGACGTGGTTCGGCATCGAGCCGATCAGTTCAGGCGTGTTCGGCGTGCCGGCGGGGTTCGCGGTGGCGATCGCGGTGAGTTTGCTCGATCGACAGCCGGATGAATATACGAGGGCGCTGGTGGATTACATTCGGCATCCGTGAGTGGCGGTGAGTGCGGTGGTGGCACCTACGTCGGTGCGACATTCCCCGCGAGTGGGGCGTCCGGTACGTCGTCTATTTTGGGTCGTAACCCAGGGCGGCGGCGTTTATCAAGGGAGTGGCGGGACGCCGTGGAAGTTTGCTATACTCTCGCTCTTCCCGGAGAGATGGATGAGTGGTTTAAGTCGCACGCCTGGAAAGCGTGTATAGGTTAATCGCCTATCGGGGGTTCGAATCCCCCTCTCTCCGCCAGAATTCAAATGCCCGCGCAAGCGGGCATTTTTGTTTCCGTGGCGGGTTTGTTACCGCACGGAATGCTTAGGCGGTCAGCGCCGAATCGATGATGGCATCTGCCGGCGGCGTGACGAGCAAGGCGGCTTGCGACAGCGGGTCGGCCAGCGTTACGACGAAGGCCGGTTGTGACGCCTTCAGGCAGTGCTGGGCGGCCACGGCGACCGCCGCTAGCGTGAGAACTGCCCCGCTGTGCCCGTTGGCCAGCCCGAGATGCAGATCATGTCCGCTCCTGTCTGCGGCGGGCCATGTCGCGCTAATTGCGCTGGCGATTTCATTGCGCTGGCGAGCGCTTTGGCTGACGTCGCTGACCAGCGCACAGTTTTTCATTTTTACATTCGCATCGTCAGCGAGTCTCCGCGCGTCGTCGAGGAGCCGCTCGATAGGCCGGTCGTTGTGTTTCGTGGCGAACGCGATGCGATGTATGCCCGGTGCGGGAGCCGATTCCCCATTTCCCGGCGGAGCGACCAGCAGTGCACACGCGCCTTCGCCAGGGACGATTCCATCGACGTGGTCGCGGCCATACAGATTGCCCAGACGATCGAGGACATTCACGGCGCTTTCACTCAACCATGAATCGCAAGTCAGTACGATGTGCCGGTTCGGAAGCAGGTTGTGGTTGAGCGACCGGTTCAACTCATCGAGCACGGCCAGCGCCTCTGCCGGGTGCGTGACGATGTGCGTCCGTGCGGCGGCCACCGTTGAATGCCAGCTTGCGCGGGCGGCACGGCCGTCGAGCCACGAGACGAGTATCGGCGCGACCTCTCGCCAGCGCGCGGGCAACAGCACGTGCAGTTCGACGGGCGGCACGGTATCCGCGGCGCTTCGCATTGCGCCGCCGGCCGTGGCGTGGCGAGACAACAAATCGTCGAGCGCGCTGCCGGCCAACATCAGCGCGCGCCAGTGTTCGTCGTCCAGTTTTCCGGCAGATCCTGGGGGAAGCAGACTTTCGTCAAATTCGTCGAGCGAAATCGTGCTGTCCTCCCGCGCAAAGATGCGGCTTCCATCGGCTCGCTTCAATCGATCATGGAGATCGACCAGTGTGCCTCGGCGTGCGGCTGTCGCGACGTCGTCGATCGTGTGTCCGGCCGGGACGCGCAGGCTGCTGTCGAGCACGAAAAGGGTGGTGGCCGATTCGCCATCGTCGGCGGGGGGCGAGTTTGCCGCCGCGGCTGGCGGCTCGGACGCGCTCGACACAGGTGCACGCATGGTGCCGGTACGCAGGCCGACAAATGCGGTGATCACGAGCAACGGCAGGGCGATGCCGACCAGTACAAGATCGCGCGTACTGGGCGTCCTTCCGGCAAGCCACCAGTAAAGCAGTGCGATGGCCCATACCGACAGGAATAGAACAACGACGCCGAATGCATAGCGCACGGTAGGGCGCTGACTCATGCTTGAACCCCGTGTTTTGAACCCTTCCCTCCGCCGCGGGTTCGCGATCCATTCGCACGCTGGCCGCGGGGCCTGCTAAGCAACTGAACGATCGCGCCGGGCGACGTTGCCGGGAGCATATGACCCGGGTCGTCCGCAACCCACCATCCTGGGATCCAATCGTTCTGCGAATGGCAGACCATTTAAAATTAATTGCCGGGATTGAGGCGGGTGTGATTTATTTGGTAAAAATTACTGAACAAAAGATAACTGTACCGGATTTGGCTACATGATCCTTGTATTGTTGTAACATCGCAAGCAAACAAATCACGTTCCGGGAAAGTGGTGAGGGCCGCATGGACGTATTGACGTCAATCACGACATTATTCAGCGCCAATCGCCTTTATTCTCTTGAAGGTCCAGGCGCGATCGCGTCGCTTCAAGTCGAGCGCTGGACCGGGCGGGAGCGGTTGTCCGCGAATTTCGTCTGGGATGTCTACGCGTTGGCAAGCGATCCCGCGCTCGACCTGGAAACGATGCTCGGGCAACGTGCCGCGGTACATACGGCGTTGACCGACGGCAGTATCGCGACCCGCAGCGGCCTCGTCGCGGAGGCTGAATGCATCGGTTTCGACGCGGGTTTGGCCCGCTACCGCCTGCAGTTGGTACCTTGGCTTGCCGCGCTCGAGCATGGGCGTGACCAGCGTACATTCGTCAATCAATCGGTAGCCGATATTCTGGACCGGATATTCCGGGAATATGGCGATATCGCGCGCTGGCGATATACCGCCGACGCAAACCAGCGAATTCAGGCGGTGGGGACTCGCGATTACGTCGTTCAATATCGCACGCACAGCAATCTCGATTTTGTCCTGCACGTTCTGGCCGAGGCCGGGTTGGGTTTTTGCTTCGTCGAGGACGATGACGCGCCCGCCGGCCACACGATGATGGTTTTCGACGACAGCGCGCAATTGCCGGAAGACGATACGTCGACGCGTCGCGGTGGCGTGCCGCAGCGCATGAGCGGCGCGACGGTTGAACCGGATGATGCCATTCTCGGCATGGGGCAATCGTTCACGCTGATGGCCGATCGCGTGACGCTGCTCAGCAGCGATTACCGCGGAAATCAATCAGTCACGAGTTCGGCGAGTCTAGGTAACGCCGATGGCGCACGGGAACTGTATGACGACGTCGGCCCCGAGGCGTTTGACGGCTTTCGCCAGGCCGACGATGCCGCGCGGCGGCAGGCGGATGCAATTTTTTCGCAGGCGCGATTCTGGACAGGCTACAGCACCGTTCGCACCGCGCGATGCGGTCGGAACGTACGCGTGGCCGGCGCGGCATGGCGTCAGCATTTGCGCGATGAAGGCGCGGTACAGGATACGTTCCTGCTGACCGACGTCGCGCATGTCGGTGTCAACAATCTGCCCGAAACCGTGCTCGAGGCGCTCGAGCACCGGCTGGGGCCGCTGCGGTTACCTGACGTCGATGCGCGTACGCTGAAGCAGGCAGAAGCCGGGGGGTATGCGAATCGCTTCGAAGCCGTTCCGCGTGAACAGGTATGGCGCCCTACGCTTGACGACGGGACCGGCCAGCGGTGGAATCCGGCACCGACAGCCATCGGGGCGCAGACCGCAATCGTCGTCGGTGCGCGGGGGGAAGCCGAGCCCGGTGCGAACGTTCCGGTCCATACGGACGGGCAGGGACGTATCCGGTTGCGGTTTCACTGGCAGGCCGAAGGCGACAAGGGTACGTACCCGACGCGCGCGATGCAGCGTCTTGCCAGTGACGGACATGGCTTGCAGCAGACTCCCCGCATCGGACAGGAAGTGCTCGTGCAGTTTCATCATGGGCTGATTCATCGCCCGATCGTCCTCGGCGGCCTGTTCAACGGGCAGGGAGAAGGCGGCGATAAGCCCACGCCGGGCGGTGCCGTTGCGCAGCCGGCCGACGCTTCCGTTTATGCGCAGGCGACCGATCTCGCGGCCAGCGGGCAAGGTAACGTGGCCGGCGGCAATAGTCCAATGTGGCATGGCGTGGGTGGCGGGGCGGACCGCCATGCGCATGCCGGCGCGCTGTCGGGCTTCAAGAGCCAGGGTTTCGACGGCCAGGGTGCAAACCAGCTCGTCACGGACGACAGCGATGGCATGGGCCGCTTGCAGATGAGCACCACGCATGCGGCAACGCAACTCAATCTTGGCCATTTGCGTTATCAGGCGGACAACTATCTCGGCAGCTTCCGTGGACAAGGCTTTGAAGTGCGCACGGATGCGTATGGCGCGTTGCGCGCGACGCGAGGCGCATTGCTGACGAGCTATGCACTGCGCTCCGGTCAGCCGGCGGGGGAGGCGTCGGCGTTGCGGGCGCTTTTTTCGCAGCAGGCCGTGCTGGCGGAATCCCTCGACCGTGCGGCCGGGGAGCACGGCACCGTGCCACTCGCCGTGCAACGCGGTACGCGGCAGTCTGCCCGGTCGCGGCTCGACGCCGGGACCGCGCCGCTCAAGTCGCTGGAGCGAAGCCTGAAAACGACCGTCGGTCAGGACGGTTTTTCGCAGGCGCTCGGCGATGCGAAGGAACGGGCAGTCGGCAAACCGCTTCCGCATACGGGTGATGCCCTGGTGGGCGTCGCTGCGCAGGGCGGGCAGGGCATGCTGGCCGGACAGGGACTGCAATGGGTCGCGGGCGAAACGCTGACGCTCGGCAGCGGTGCCGACACGAACTTCGCGGTCAATCAGACGCTGCGGATTCACAGCGGACAGGGCGTCGGCTGGCTGGCCGGTGCGCGTGCCGCGAACGGCGCCGGCCTTACCGTGGTTTCAGGTCAAGACAACCTCGATCTGCAGGCGCAGCACGATGCGCTGGCGGTACGGGCGAAAGACGCCCTGAAGGTGGTGTCGGCCAACGCGAATGTCGAACTGACGGGCAAGACGACCGTGAATCTGGCAGTCAGCGGCGGCGCGCACATTACGATCGAAGGTGGCAACGTCACGTTCGGGTGTCCCGGCAAGCTGGTCATTCACGCCGCACAGCATCAGTTCGCCGGAGCGACCGATTTTCCCCGGGAGCAAGGGAAGTGGGGCGATCTCGGGCAGTACAACGAGTACTATCATCTGCACGACGCCGCGACGGGCGAACCGTTGAAGAACCTGCCGTACCGCATGGTGGGAGACGGCGGCGAAAAACTGGAGGGCATCAGTCGCGCGGCGGATGGACGGACGGCCACGTTTTCCACGCACTCGTCGTCGAAGCCGGTACGAGTCGAATACACGGGTAACGAGGACATCGACCATGGCTGGTGATCCCGTCGTCACGAAACCCGGCCCCAAGGTGCTGACGCAGACCAACAGCACGCAGAAGGAAATGCAGGACGGCCGTCCCACGCCGGTGGAGTTGGTGAAGCTGGTGAAATACGACATCAACGTTCGCTCGTTTCATCCCAACAAAAAGTTCGAGCCACTGGGTTTCCGGTTTCACGGCGACAATCGCGGCTTTTCCCTGGAAGAGAGTTTTCATGCGATTTATCCTGCTCGCCGGGCCGGGCGCGTGACTTCTCGGGTATGGCAGGTCTTCAGCCTGGATTTCGCGCAGGGTTCGCTCGCCGCCTTCAAGCAGCGACTGACGGACTCGGTGTTCACGGCGTCGAACACGTCGTCCGGTCCGACCGTGTTTTCGGATGGTCCGGAGCCTTACGTCGACCCGCTTTATCGGCCGGAAGGAAAAGCAACGGCGAATGCGTTTTCCCAGGAGCACGCCGGGGAGCAGGTCGCCGACATGAATTTCGTGTACGACGGGAAGAATTTCGCGTTCAGGGGTTCCCGTTTCTCGCTGCGCGAAGCAGGGCGCACGGTCGTTCCGTCGCTTGACGTGCACGGCCACCTCAATATCAAGATCGAGCGGGTGCGCAAATGGATGGATATCGTCATCCTGATCGATGGCGACGGATTTCCGAACTGCGAAGCCTTCATCGAGGACCCTGCGGGGAACAAGCTGTTTCTCGGTACCCATGTCCGGATCGGCACGCCGGCCACTCATCTGTTCGGCGACAATCGCCGGATCATGTTTGCTAACGTGATGCGGGTGGAATTGACGACCGAAGGCAATTTCGGCTCGCGGATGTGGCTTTTCGCCCAGGTACTCGGCGGCACACCCGATCGTCGGGACGACTACCCGGCGGAGCCGGACATCAAGGCGCCTGCAGGATCGCCGACCGTGCGGATGAGTGATGGCACCCAGTATCCGATGGGCGACATGCCGCCGCCGATCATCCTGCCCGGGATGGACCAGGTTGCATGGGCCGCGGATCCGATCACGAAGATCGGCGACGGCGTGAGCGGCGGCTTCGAGGTGCCGATGCATATTTCCGCCTATGAAGACGTCGGTCAGGTATGGCAGCGACTGCGAGACAGCGTGAAGAGCCCGCCCGTCACGCGTCATCTGACGGTGTCCGCGTGGAACGACTATCACCTGCATCGCGATCCGAACGAGGGCCGGTCGAAAGACGGCGAGGATCTGGATCCATCGTTATGGAAGAGGAAATAGTGTCGTCGAACAAGCCCGGACGCTTTTCGCGTGCCCGCTACGTATTGCTGGCCTTGTGTATCGCGGTTGCCGTTGCCGCCGCGTGGCCTGGTTTTGGAAGAGGTTCCCGTATGCCGCTCATTTTTCTGATTCCGTCCGATTACGTCGGTCCCGTCGTCGCATTGTTCGACCAGAAGGACGGTATCGACCTGGTTCATGCCAGTGATGGTTATGAAGTCAGCGTGCCCGCGAACGGCATTGTCAAGGTGAAGGGGCATCCGACTTTCGAGCGGGGCGGCGGCTATCCGTACAGCAGCATCGTGTTCCTGCTGGTGGACCGGGACGGGCGCCGGCACCCGTTGCGGGAGGCGATCAATCCGTGGCAGGAGTACGACAAGGACGACAACGCGCACTGGCTGGTGGGGATACGTGATGCACAGGGCAATCTGCGCAAGATCCCGCTTTCGAACGCGGGCGGGTTCGTATTCGACGATTTTTCGGAAGCTGAGAAGAGCGAGAAGATGGTTTTGTGGCACGACACGTGCCAGGACCGTGTGTTCAGCCCCGACTACCCGGCTTATCAGGCCGGCGAAAAGACGGCACGGGAACTGAACATTCCACCGTGTGGGGAGTTCGTCGTCGGCTCGGTCAATCATGTCCGTACGTGGCCGGAGTGGATGTTTTTACGCGGGAAGGGGAAGCAGGAGAAGCTGGGCATCCGGAATCCCGCGTATCGGTCCGTTCAGCAGTTGGTGGACGAGGCCAACGAACGCAACGCGAAGAAAAAGGCACTTGGCATCGAGTAGATCGGCGCCGGTCAATGCATTGACGCTCGGTCGGCAACCACGGCGAGCGAACGATTCGAACAAGCGGAATCCGCATGAGGGCAGGGGATTGAAATGGACGTCGTTGCGGCATTGAAGGGCTATTCACAAGCCACTCGCCACATCCAGATCGATACGGTCATGGCCGGAGCGTTCGCGGTCGAACGCTTCCACGGCCGCGAGGCAGTGAACGAATCGTTTCGCTTCGAAATCGATGTGCTATCGAGCGAACCGTTTCTCGATCTCGGTCCGCTGATCGGCAGTGCCGCGCGCCTGCGCCTCGCGACGGGGGCGGGCGAACGCAGTTGGAACGGCTACGTCACCCACGCGGCCTATGCCGATACAGACGGCGAGATCACGCGTTACCGGCTGACCTTGGAGTCGTGGCTCGCATTGCTGCATCTGCGTCGCAATTGCCTGTATTTCACTGATCTCGACCCGATGGGCATTTGCGATCGCGTGTTCGGCGACTATCCTGAAGCGCACTGGCGATACGACGTCAGCGATGCGCAGCGTACCTACGCGCTGCGTGGACAGTATCGCGAGACGGACTTTGCGTTCGTCCTGCGGCTGCTGTCGGAAGCCGGCCTTTCGTTTCACATCGAGCATGCTCAGGAAGCCAGTGGATCGAAGCCGTCCGGCAATCATACGGTCGTGATCGCGGACCACCGCGCCGAACGGAAGAACGGCACGTCGATCGGCTATCAAATTCAGGACGTCGGCGATCCCGACGGCGTCATCACGCAATTCACGGAACGCCACCAGTGGGTGCCCGACAAGGTCGTCGCGACGAGCTGGAAGGCAAGCGAAGTGCAGGCGCTGGCGGGTCACGCCGCGGCTGCAGCGGATGCGGATGCCCCGGTTCTTCCGGTGCGCGAAGTGTTCGACGGCCAGCGGGCCGGCCGTTTCGATACGTCGGCGCAAGCGCAGCGCTATGCCGAACAGCGGCTCGACGCGCTGCGCCTGCCCAAGACGATTCACTACGGCGCAGGTACGGCGCGCATGCTGGAAGTCGGCAAGACCCACACGCTGACCGGCTATCTGAACCGCTCGCACACGTTCGTGCCGCTGTCGATCGAACATGAGGCGGTCAACAACCTCGGGGCCGAGATCGGCGAACTGCTGAAGCGCGGGGAACTGACGGCCGGGCACTATCGCAATCGCTTCGTCGCCGTGCCTGATGGCGTGCCGATCATTCCGCCGCTCGTCGAGCGTCCGCTCGTGCACGGCGTGCAGACCGCGATCGTGGTGGGTGAGCCGAGCGCAAGCGTCAGTAGCACACGCGATCATCAGGTGCGTATCCAGTTTCCCTGGATGCGCGGTACGACACCGCTGCCAGGCGGGCTGACCGATACCGCGAGCCGGTCGAATCCGGCCGGGCATGCGCCCGGGGATCACCGGTCTGGGGTGCTGGCGCGAATTGCCGAGCAGGCGGCCGGTCCGAATTTCGGGCATGTCTTTACGCCGCGTGTTGGCGCGGAAGTCGTCGTGGGTTTCGATTCGGGCAACATCGACCAGCCCGTCGTGCTCGGACAGGTCTACGGCGGGCGCGTGAAGCCGCCTTTTGCGGCCGGCGATGGCAGTGGTGCCAATCATCCCGGCACGCTGACCGGTCTTCAGACTCAGACGCTGGACGGACAGCCGGGCAGCCGCTGGGTGATGGACGATGCGAGCGGCCAGTTGCGCCACGAACTCGGTAATTCGGTGGCCGATAGCCGCCTCGCGCAGGGCTATCTGATCGACCAGCAGGCATCGACACGTGGTGCGTATCGGGGAGAAGGCTTCGAGCTGTCCACGCAAGGCTGGGCGGTCGCGCGTGCCGGCGAAGGGATGCTGGTGTCCAGTACGGCCCGATCCAACGCCAGCTCCACGCAAATGGATCTGGCGGAAGGCGTCGGCCAGCTTGCGCGGGCCGTCGAGACGGCAAAGGGGCTCGACGCCGCAGCGACCGAGGCAAAGGCGGAAGGCCTCGGTGGCAACCCGGCGCAGGCGGATTTCCTCAAGGCGATCGATCCGGCCCAGGACGGCAAATACACGGGGGCAGTAAATGGTCAGGCCGCGACCAAGCCCGTGGGCAAGCAGCGCAGCGGCGGCGATCCGGTCGAGCGGTTCGCCACCGCCGCCGTCGTATTCGATTCGCCGGCGAATCTCGTCCTGTCCACGCCGAATAGTGCGGTGGCCTATGCGGCGGAACACGTACACCTGACCGCGCAAGGCGATGCGCACGTCGCCGCCGATGCAACGGTGGCGGGCATTTCCGGCGACGCTGCGAGTTTCTACGCGGCGACGGGGGGCGTGAAGATCATTGCGAACCACGGCCCGGTGACAATGGAGGCACATACGTCCACGATGGAGATAGTGGCCGACCAGTCGGTCCAGGTTTCATCGGCCGAGGACCGCGTCGACGTACTGGCGAAGGACACCATCGTGCTGCAGCAAGGCCCGAACAGGATCACGCTCAGCGGCGCGGATATCACGGTCGAAACACCGGGGCAGTTTCAGGTGAAGTCCGGATCGCACGTATTCGTCGGCCCGCAAAGTGCGCCGCCGAACCTTTCGCCATTGCCGGATTCCCGCGAACGTGCGTTCGACGAAGGTTTCATCCTGAAGGATCGCGACAGTGGCAAGCCGGCCGCGTTTCGGCCGTACCGGATCACGTTGGCGAACGGCGATGTTCAGCATGGCGTGACGGATGAACTGGGACACACGCATGTGGTGAAGACCCTGGCTTCCGAAATTCTCAAGATCGACGTCGAGGGCTGACAGCGTGGCGGACGACTTCAAGACGGCGGGGCGTTCACCGACGACGCCCGTCGATAACAAAAAACGCAAGGAATTGCTGGTCGAAAGCGATCTGCTCGAGATCCAGATCAACAACACGCCGGGCGTCGACGACGACTACGTACAGGTGAAGTGCGACTCGCCGGGCTGTCGCCATCGTGTGCGGTGCCGGATCCGCACGCGCAAGGCTGGCTCGGGGAACGTGCAGGTCGTGCTGACGAATCCGGACGGGCGCCTACGTTTCGCGGACGAGACTGACAAGACGAAATCACTCGAGGTGCCCGGCGACGGCTCCTGGGCTGACTTCGAGATTTCCGGCGAACAGGGCAGCAAGGCACTGAACGACGCAGTCATCGAGGCGCACGAGGCGACTGAAGACGGAAAGGTGCTGGCGAAGAAGAAGCTGACGGTGTTCTGGTTTGACGAGGCGAAGATCGACCTGACGGTCGGCGGGCCCTATGGGCTTGACGGGAAGACGATAACGGTGCCCGACGGATATGCGATCAAGCACTCGGCCCAGGCCCGGATTCGACCGGAGGGCGTGAATTGTGCTGCACCGCAAATTTCGGTTCTCAAGATCGGGGTCATGCAGAACGATCGTACGGTCGGACCCGGCGTCGAGACGATATGGGGCTCGCCGGAGATTTCGTGGGATCCGTGGATTGCGCCTGGCACTACCGTAATTGCGTCTGCCCAGTCGCGTGTTTCCAACATGTTGCCGGTCGTCGCCAACGACACTTCGCCGGCCAGCGCACCGCTGTATGACCAGCCGAAGGACCCGACGGCAAACCCCGACTCACTCAAACCGCCAATCGGTTGCAAAGGCGGTGCGCCAACGACGAGCTCCGACGCTCCTGCAGTCGATCTTAACGAGATCCTTGATATTGCTGCAAAAACGGCTTCCGGCGCGGTCGTCGGGAGGATCACATATTCGCAATGGCGCAGGACGCTGATCCACGGAAAATTCCTCTGTTGGGTCGTTGTCTTCAATACGTCGACGAATGAGTTTTGCACGCTCCGACAGAGGGCCTGGACCGTGGAAATCGATACCGACAAGGGCGCCGGACAGCGAGCGACGGCGGAGGCAAGCGACTCGCCGGTCAGCATCCTGCCGGTGTTGTGGCCGATCGCCAACGAGATTGTCGGTGCGCCCGCCAATCGACACGTGGAACCCTTCGGCACCGAGACGGTGACGTTTCGGAAATAGCATGGCAGCGGTCTGGCACGGCGTCATATACGTGCCGGCACGTCGTACGGATTGACACGATATCGAGGTAAGGAAGATGGTGGTCAATGATCGGTTGTGGTTGTCTCCGGGGTCGGAAATGACTGATGTTTCATCCAGATCTGCCTGGAGGGCGCAATGATGCCAGTTGATGCAAACCCCTTCGACTTCAAGGCGGACTTCGCGCTGATCGCGCAGGCGCGTACGGTGCACGATACGGCGACGCTGAATCTGTCCGATTACTACACGGTGAACCAGGCGCCAAGCTGGGCCGTGGCGGAGTTGAGTCCGAAGAAAGGCAGCGGCGGTCTCGTATCGCCTGGCGTGATGGTTCAGGTCGGCGACAAAACCTTCGTACAGCCCGAAGAGGCGGGGGCGGTGGTTCAGATGAAAGGCGTGTGGCGGGCCGTTGCCAAGGCGGACGCGTCGGTGCCCGCCGGGCGCGACTACGCGTGGATTCAGCCGCAACGCGTACGCATGCGCAGTCTGTCGCCGGACGATTTTTACTCGCCATTCATTTCCGGCGGCACGGTCGTTTTCCAATGGGACGCGTCGGCGCCGGATGACGCGCGATTCGTCGCCACGCGGATGATCTTTCCCGCATGGCAGCAGGACGTTGCGGATGCAATCAAGTCGGCGCCGCAACTCGAAATGGAACTCGCGAAGATCGGCGGCGGCCGGGCGGCGCTCGATACGGTCGACCGGCTGCTGGCGTCCGGCAACGATGTGTCGTCGATTCTGGCATATCGGGCGCTGCTGCGCGTGTCCGACCCGGACTTCGTCGCCAAGCACGCTGAAACGGCGCTGAAGACGACCGATGTCAATAAGCTGTCGATCATTGCATATCTGACCCTGGCGGCGTCGCAAGAGAAGGACCGTGTGCGGCTCCTCGAAGTATTGAAGTCGACGATCGACGAGACGACGGACGCGAACCGGCTGTTGGCCGTTGCCTACGGTGCGTTCGCCGTGTCGGTGTTCGATCGTCGTGATCGCGAGGCGGTGAGCGGGGCGCGGAATACCGTACGCCTGCTGCGGCAGCGTACGTCGGCACTGCACGTCGCGATGCAAGACAAGGCGCCGTGGTCGCAGATTTTCATGAAGATGGGACTGGATGACCAGTAACGGACACTTGGACTACGGCGTCGCGGCCTGCCGTGTGGCTGCGGCTTACGGACTGCGCGTCGACAACGCTTTTGACGCGACGGCCAACCTCAAGGTGTAGAAACGATGGCAACGAGCAAGGACATCCTGCAGGCGCTGCTTGGCGGCTGGACACAGCGTGAACGGTTCCTGCAACTGACGACGCCGCTCGGCAAGGATGCGCTGGCGGCCGAGTGTCTGGACGGTTGGGAGGCAATCGACGGCGGCGGTTTCCGCTTCCAGATCACGGCACTCACCGACAACCCTGCATTGCCGATCGCCCGGCTGGTCGGCGGCCCGGTGCTCGTCGAATGGCCGACCACGGACGGTGGCGGCCAGCGGCGCCCGTTCCATGCACACGTCGCCGCGGCCGAACTGGTGGGCTACAACGCCGGCCTGGCGCGCATTCGTCTCGTGCTCGAGCCCTGGCTCGCGATGCTGCGGCAGCGCGTCGACAGCTACAACTTCAACGATGCCAGCGTCATCGACATCAGCGAGCAGATTTTCGGCTATTACACGCGCGGCGCGGTCGTGCCGGCGTGGCGATGGGCGTTGGCCGATAGCGAGCGCTACCTGCGGCGCAGCTTGACCGTGCAGGCCGGCGAGTCCGATTTCGAGTTCCTGTCGCGGCTATGGGCCGAAGAAGGGCTTTACTACTGGTTCGAACACGCCGGCGATGCGCAGGCAAAGACGCTCGGCGGCCATACGCTCGTACTGGCGGACTCCAACGAATGCTTCCTGCCACGCGAACCGGAGCATGTGCCGTTTCATCAGACGGGCGAGAGCGACCCAGCCGGCGGCATTCGCCATTTTGCGCCGGCACGGCGCTGGCGTATCGGCCGCGTTTCGCGTGCAAGCTGGGATTACCGGCGTCTGTCGGCACGTCCTGTGGCGGCATATGCGAGCGGAGCCGTGGTGCCTGGTGAGGATCGCGATGTTGCCGGCCCCTACGCGTACCAGACTGCCGCAGTTGGCGAGCAGCGCAGTCAGCAGCACCTCGACGCGCAGCGAGTCGATGCGGCGACGGGCACGGGTACGGGGACACGGCGGGATTTGCGGCCGGGACTCCGGTTCACGGTCGGAGACCATCCGACCGTGAACGCTTCCGACGCGTTCATATGTCTGCGCGTGCAGCATCATGCTCGGGCCAATGTGGCCGCCGACATCCGCAGCGCGATCGAACAGCATCTGGGCTCCGTTCCCGCGATGTCCGACACGGGGAATGGCGGCCTTGGCCTCGATTTGGCGTGGGACGGGGATGGATCTGAAGAGGATTTGGCGGTGGAGGATGACGGGGTGTACCGAAACCGCTTTTTGGCCATTCCGGCCGATCGGACCTACCGGCCACTACTGGGACATGGTCATGGCAGCAGCTTGCATGCGGTCGCGATCGCACACGGCGCACAAAGTGCGATCGTGGTCGGCAGCGGCGACCCGGTTCATACGGAGCGGGACCACCGCATCCGCATCCAGCACCACGCGCAGCGTGGTGAGAATGCCGCGAGTCGCGAGCCGCATCCGCACGCAGCGAATGCGCCGGCGAATCGGAACGCCGGCACGTGGACCCGTATGTTGACGCCGGTGGCCGGAGCGAACTGGGGCGGCGTGACGATTCCGCGCGTTGGCCAGGAAGTATGGACGGAGCTTCTGGAAGGGCAGCCCGATCGCCCCGTTGCAGTTGCCGCGCTCTATAACGGACAGGGCAAAGTCGACGCGCAGCACAACGCATTGGTCGGCGGCCCGAGCCGAAGCACGAGCAATGCCGCGGCATGGTTCGCAGGCAACGATCATCCTGCGGTACTGACGGGTTTCAAGACGCAGGACCTCGGACAGAGCCAGACTGGCACTGGCGGCTATCGACAGTTCCTGCTCGATGACTCGGCGGGCCAGTCGCGTGCGCAGTTGTACACGACCGACCGGAACAGCGGGCTGACGCTCGGCCACATCAAGCACCAGCAGGACAACCGGCGTCTCGCCGATCGCGGTTATGGAATCGAGCTTGCTACCGACGCCTCGGGTGCGCTGCGTGGCGGCGCGGGTCTGCTGATCACGACGGCGACCGGCACGAATCAGATGGATGCACGCGCGCCGGGCGTGGACCTTGCCGAAGGAATGCAGCGCGTGCGGGATCTCGCCGAAGCGGCACAAAGCCAGGGGGCCGGCGTCGGTGCGTCGGGACGGGAGCCGGACCGGTTGGAGGCTGTCGCCGGGCTGAAGCAGAGCCGCGACGCGCTCGAGGCGACCCGCAGCGGCGGCGCGGCGACCGATGGCATCGGAGGCGGCGGCGGGAGTGCCGTCGCGTGGAGTCACCCGCACCTCGTCGTGCACGGTGCCGACGGTATCGCGGCCGTTTCCGCGCGCAGCCATATCTGGGTGTCCGGCAAGGAGACGGTGCTGAGTGCGGGTCAGGACGTGCAGGTGACGGCCGAAGGCAAGACCAGCGTGATCGCGAATCATGGCATGTCGATTTATACCCAGGGCCATGCGGCGAGCGGTCGGTCGGTCGAGAACTCGGGCATTGCGCTGCATGCGGCGTCGGGCTCGGCGAGTCTGCGGGCGCAGAACGGCGGGACGTTGGCCGCCGCCGCACAGCGCGCGGTCACGCTTGCCAGCGTCGACGCCGACGCGATGGTGCAGGCGAAACAACGCCTGCTGCTGACGGCAGCCGATGCGTTTCTCAAGATGGAGGGCGGCAATATCGTGGTCGGCGGACCAGGGAAAGCCGAATTCAAGGCGAGCAGCCATGTCATGACCGGTCCGCAGAGCGCGTCGGGAGATGCGCCGCTGGCCGGAAGCCGCGCGAAGGATTGTCCGCAGACGATGGGCGATATGATCGCGTCGAGCGCGGCCTGTGCGGATTTGTGATGCGGATCGATAGCGAATACCACGCGGTGCACGAACCAGCCGGATCGGAGCAAGCGCAACCGCGACCATCGGTCGAGCAGTTGCACGAGCAATGCGCGGCGCTCGGGTTGTCGCATTGCCTGTTGCTGACCGGGCCGGCGATATTGCATCCGTTCAGCCCCGAAGAAATCGATGTGCTGAAGACGATCGGCGAGTCGGTCGTCGAGGTGCCGATATGTCCGGAGCGTTTGTCGCCCGACTACTGGCCGTCGGTGATCGAACTCGATCTCGACCATCCGACTGCCGCCGAGATGTGCCGCCGCGTGCTCGAGCGGACGGTGGACGACTGGTCGCCGAACGCGCTGGCGGAAGGGCGTGGCCATCGCATGGGTGCTTTCCTGTTTACTGCCGAGCGCACGGATTCAGTCGTGCGGCATTTGTCGAACATCTTCGTACAGCAGCGTGCCGATGGTCAGGGGCAGCGATTGCTCGCGCTTGCCGACCCGGCCGCATTCGAAGGGATATGGCGAGTCTGCGACGCGGCGCAGCGGCGGGTTCTGCTGGGTCCGGTTGTGCTGTGGCGCACGCTGGGGCGCTGGGGCGAGTGGATTGACTGCCGTGCACCGGACGGAGATCGCATCGATGGCGAACGCGAACCGTTCCCGCATTTCGACGACGGCCAATGGACGAAGTTGTTCGACGTGCGCCCGATCAATCGAGCCTGGGCGCACAGGCGCGCGGGTGGGCAGGCGGTACAGCCGGACGATTTCGCGAAATTGCCCGAGATGCTGACGCGGGCACGCGCGTACGGATTGAGCGATCCGGAGGATCTCGAACTGTTTGCGATCCATACGATGGAATTCGGCGTGGATTTCGATCTGCATCCGCTTGTCCAGCGCGCGTTGCGCAATCGGCCTGCAGACGCGTATTACAGCCTGGCCGTCTCGGATCTGACCGAAGCCGACTGGGCGGCGATTCGTGAAACGCGGCCGACCGGGCGAGCAAATCAATAAGAAGGAAAGAACATGTCGGAAACCGCCGATCGTTGTGCGGTCTGCCAGTTGCAGGGGCTGGCGGTGTATTTGCCGCGATACGCTGTCGTGCCGAAGGCATTTGCCGCGCCGGCTTTGGGCCCGTTCAGCGGCGCCGGTATCAAGGAGGTGTCGCTGACCGAGAGCAAGTATGCGCTTCGCCAGTTGCGTGAAGGATTCGTCTACTTCCTCTACGAGCGCGGCCCGCGCGGCAAATTCCATTGGGAGGTCTACGCCAGCGCGGCTGACGGCACGCTGACGAAACTGCTCGACCCGGCCGTCGCGAGAAGTGCAGAGGCGCCGAAAGCCTGCTCGCGCACCGGGCACAATGCACTGCGTGTGCAATACGTGGTCATCGAGAAGCCCAAGGAGTGCGGCAAGGTATGGGTCGCGTTCAGCGAGCGGCCGTGGAGCGACGCCACCATCAAGCGCTACGGCGCCGACAGCCCGGAGGCGGCGGAAGTGCGTCGGAATCGCATGCAGGCTATCGACCCGGCAGCGTGGGTAGCCGCCCCGAAACCTGGACCACACGTCGCGCCGCTCACTGCGGCGAACTTGCAGCACGTGATCGAATACGCGGGAGATGTCGCGGAAACACCGCTCGAAGTCAGCAGCCTGCCGTACGATTTTCGTCCGGAAATCAGTCGCGGCGCGACCGGCGCCTGTCGCGACAACGTGCTGAACCTATGCACGACCCGTTACCCATGGGCGGTGCGTCAGGGCATCTGGAACAAGGTCGCATCGGCACAGCTCGTCAAGGTTGCACAGGCGAGTTCGGTGTCGGATGGTGCGCCCTGTCAGCCGATGATGCTGGCGCTGTGGGACGCAGTGGGGATCGCGCACGAACTCAACGGATTTCGCAACGACGCGGTGTCGTGGCTCGATCGGTACGTTGTCGAACGTGCGCTTCAGATCACGGCACTGCGCGACATCGATACGGCGAAGGAGGCGCTCGAGAAGGGGGCGGTCGACAGCGAGTCACGTTTCCAGTCCGAGACCGGACAGGCGACGACCGCCGGACTGAAGGACAGTGCGGCGGCGCTGCGCAAACGTGCCGCCACGTTGCCCGAGGGCCCCGAACGCACGCGCTCGCTGCAGACGGCGGACGACTACGACTATCTCGCGAAGAACGGACTGGGCGGCCCGTACGTGGCACAGGTGCAGTCGTTCCGCTCCGACGCCGAGCGTCTGGCGTGGCGTCAGAAGACCGACGCGACGATCGCCGACATCAACCGGACGAAGCAGAAACGCCTGAAGGACGCGCATGACGACGCGTGGCCGCGTTATGAGGCCAAGCTCAAGCGCGCGGACATCGAGGCATTTCGCAAGAAGTACGCGGAAATACAGGACAAGGTGCAGGCGTTGCAGGAGGCGCGCACGGACGACATCGGTCACTGGCTGAAGGCGGGGCTTTGGCTGGCGACGCTCGGCGACTGTCACGACTCGGATTTTTTCGACGGCATTGCGTACGAGGTTGCGGTGGGCACGGCGATCTTCGGTCTGAATTCCTCGCCCAAGGGACGGCACCTCGTCGATTCGCTTGTCGCACTGCTGGACGCAACGAAGATCGAGAGCATCGTGTGGCGCGCGATTGCGATGAACCAGAAGGACGGGCGCGTGCAATTGACGCAGGCGTTGCAGAGCGCGCAAAGCGCCAAGGAGACGCCGCTGCAGGGCAACGTGGACAAGATCGCGTCGGTTGCCGCGAGCATCAAGACGGTCGTCGGCTATTACAAGAAGCTCGCCAGTCTTGCAGTGGAAAAGGACCAGAAGAACATCACGCCGGTCGGCAAGTTGATCAGGGCACTCGAGATCGATCAAATTGCAATGACCGCGGGCGATTCGATTTTCAGAAAATTCCGTGTCAACCAGGGCGCGGACTTCGTCGGGGAAAAGATCATCCAGACCATTTTCCTGCAGCGCGCGGGCATCAGCGATGTCGATACGCTGAATCTCGTCAGGAAGCAGGCCGAGCTGGAGGGATTGAGCCGCAAGGAGGTCTTGAACACGATGCGCGTCGCGCACGGGTTTATCCAGGGCGAAGAAGCGTTGGGCGGCATGGGCAAGGCGTCGCGGTCCCGCGCGCTTTCCGAGGCATGGAACCAGCTCAAGCTGACCGAGGAGGGTAATGCCCAACTACGCTCGGCGCGCGTGACCGTCGTCACCAGCCTTCTCGAGGCGGTGAATTTCTACAAGCTGATGGTGATGCCGCACGACGAAAACACCACGCTCAATCTGATCAGCTCGGGGGCCTCGCTATGCTCGGGTCTTGTTGATATCAGCATGGCGCCCTTCTACGCGACGCTACAGAAATCAACGAGATCGCAGGCGTGGAAACTGGTCGGCGGCGGGTTAGGCTCCGCAGGCGCCTTCATCGGTGCGTGGATGGACGGCAAGTCGGCTGCCGAAAGCCTGACGAAGAAGCAGAATACGGTGTTCTTCCTGACGACAATCAAGGTCGTGGCCGGCGCCGCGACGGGCACGGCGGTGTTCATCAGCGCCGTCGGCAAGTCAGGCCCGCTGTTGAAGCGGGTGGCCAGTCGCTACGGTACCCAGGTCATTGTCGGCGTGGTCGAGGGGCTGGCCGAACGCGCCGCGGCGTTTGCCGCCTTCCGTGCGGTGGGTATGCTGCTTGGTTGGGAGGCGACGGTTGTATTGCTCGTTGTGCAAGGGTTGATCTGGTATTTCACCCCCAACGTGCTGGAGGCTTGGTGTACCCGATGCGCATTTGGAACCGGGTTGGAGAAAGATTTCTTCATCGAGCGTGAAGTCCCGCGCTATACCGACCGGGACGTGAAGAAGCAGGTCGACGAATTCGGCAAGGCCCTGGCGGGCGTGCGATGACGAATTCTCCGTTCGATGGGGGGTGGGACATCGAGTGGGGACGTCAAGAGGACTCCACTGCCGGGTGTTTTGCGTGGCGCGATGTGTCGAGAAAACACTTGGACGAACACGGACGACAGGTATTTCAATATGCAGAATCAAATCGGACGGGCCACGCTTGTGCGCGGTCGGATGCAGAACCTGCGGCGTACGAAGACCACTCGCGACTTCATGCGTACCGAGGCCGATAAAGTGGCGACCGGCGTGGGGGCTGTGGGAATCGGGCTTTCGGGAATGACGGGTCTTGCAACCGGCATTGCCATTTCGGCGGGGAGCAGTAACGAAGAGGTGGATAAGGTGTCGTTCGATGTGGGCGACACGCATGTCGAAGGCTGGCTGTGGCGGTGTCCGTTCCGGGAGAACGACGAAGTCGAGGTCGTGGCCGAGCCGGCAGCGACTGGCGCGACATGTTTCGCGGTGCGCCGGGTCGATGACGGGCTGATCGCGGTCTACCCTCACTGTACGAGCGGAAAGCGAGCGTATATCCGCAAGTCAACCAGGATCTGTTTGACGATCTTGGCGTTCTGGGCGGCAGGCATGGCCTACGCGTTTTTTGTTGCGGCGCCCGAACAATCGATGTTCGACAAGTTTTTCTACACCGGCATATCTGTTCTCTTCGTTGCGTTGCTGCTGTCGTTTTTTGCGATTTCGGCCTACCGCAAGGACCGGCCGTTCATCGCGATTTCGGAGCGCATGTTCGAGACGTTCGGCTGGGCTGACCCGGCCGTGATCGACCTGAAACGGACGTCGAAGGGGAAGAAGCGTGACGGCGACGGCCCCAGTTATGGACTACGGATCTTTCGCTACTGACGGGCGCAACGCGGTTCCAGTGCCCGCGTGGAGGAATGCGCGACGTATCGCCCACCGGCAACCGAGCGGTGCGGCAATCGTGCGGTCATTGATCGTCCGTCTGGTCCCACACTCCAAATCATGACGATCTCCGTGCTGCTCGCATTTGCCCTGATCCTGTCCGTCGGCGGCGTGCATTCGGTTCGCATGTGGAAAGCGCAAGGCCGTCGGCGCGGCTACAACCGCGGCCTCGGCGATTTCGTGCGCCCGTACGGCGGCGCGGTCTGACTGGCGGCAGCCCGGCGTGCGGAACACCGCGGCGCTGGGCCGGAAGCAGCGATGACGAATCCGTCCGACGAGCCGAAGCGGCTCGAGTTCGATACGACGCCCGAGCGCACGCCCGGGCGTCTTGCGTTCGATGCGCCGCCCGGTGCGCCGGCCGCGCGCGTGCCCGAGCCGCAGGCGCTCGACTTCGGGCCGGCACCCGCGGCCGACAAAGGCGTGCGCGTGCCGCCCGCCGAAGCGGTCGGCCGCGCGCTGTTCGGCGAAGCAAACCACCCGCAGCTCGACGCGTGCTTTCGCGCCGCGCAGGCCAGCTTCCCGAATCTCTATCCCGACTACGCGCCGCGCATCGAGCGGCACATTCGCCGCACGGCCGCAGCGCTGAGCGAACGGCACGGTATGGCCACGTGCGTTGCGCCGCATGCGGCCGCTGGCGGGGCCATGCTGCGTCTCGCCGTTTCACGCACGGCACCGCGAGTCTGCTATCTTCCCGGGCATCTCACCGCTTTCCCGCCTCCCCATGACCGACCGCATCGTCGCCGCATTCGATTTCGACGGCACCATCACCACCACCGACAGCTTTCGCCATTTCGTCCGCTACGCGGTCGGCACGCCGCGTTTCGCATGGGCCGGGCTGCGCGCGTTGCCGTGGATCGTCGCGATGAAGGCCGGGCTGCTGTCGCGCGGCGATGCGAAAGCGAAGTTCGCGTGGTTCGCGCTCGGGCCGATCCGCGAGGACGCGCTCGACGGATTGGCGCGCAGCTTCGTCGACGGCTACCTGCCGAACCTCGTGCGCCCGGACATGCTGGAACGGGTGCGCGAGCATCAGGCGCGCGGGCATGAAGTCGTGCTGGTCAGCGCGTCGCCGTCGCTGTATCTGGAGAAATGGGCGAAGACGGCCGGCATCGACACGGTGCTCGCGACGCGCCTCGCGTTCGAGCGCGGCACGTTCACCGGACGACTGAACGGCGAGAACTGCTGGGGCCCGCAGAAGGTCGTACGCTTGCGCGGCTGGTGGGGCAATCGGCTGCCGGCGAAGCTGTTCGCCTACGGCGACAGCCGCGGCGACAAGGAAATGGCCGAACTCGCGAACTGGGCGTGGATCCGCGGGCAGGGGCCGATGCCGCCGATCGGCGACTGATGGACTGACGGGACCGGCGCGGCGGGCGACGCCGCGCGCTGCCGTCAAGCGTTGGCCCGCCGCGTGCCGCGCACACCGCGAACCGGACGATACGCGCCCCACCGATTCGCACGCCTGAACGTACCGACGTCGTTGAACCGCACGCCGACTTCACGCAGTGCCTGATGCGCGGTGCGCGCGGTCAGTTGCCGGATGTAGAACGGATCGCGCACCACGAAGTGATGGATCGCGTGCGTGCTGCCGAAGTTGAAGCAGAACAGCTGGAACGGCAGCATCCACCATGGATTCAGCACCTGCGTCTGCTGGATCACGTTGCGCGAATCGATGTCGCCGAAGTAATGCATGTTCGAGCTGACGAAGTTGATGCAGAAGCTGCGCACGAAGTTCGGCCCGAGCCACACGACCGCGAGGAAATCGACGACGTGCATCACGCGCTCGACGACGGCCGGCACGGTCACCGCATAGCCGAGCGCATGCAGCGCGAACAGGCCGGCGTGATAGACGATGAACGCGTGCCACAGCGCGTAGTACAGGTGACCGATCGGCATGTAGGACGACACCTGCTCGATGCGCAGTTGCACGCGTTCGGCCGCATCCTGCACCGGCTGCGCGGCCACGTATTGCTTGACCTTGCGGCGCATCGCATGCGGCCGCAGCACGACGGCGAGCATCCCGTCCGCGATCATCAGCAGCCGCTTCACGCCCCAGCGTTCGCCGTTTGTGATGCCGAATTCCTCGAGATCCGATTCGCCGCCCGACACCTTGTGGTGATGCAGGTGCATGCGCCGGCGCGTCCACGGGTTGATCGTGCCCGGCCGCGTGAGCCAGCACAGCGCCATCATCAGGTGATAGGCCCACGGCGTCTTCTTGAAGTACATCAGGTGGATCAGGTCGTGCTCGAGCTCGTGGATCAGCGACGTGACGAACGCGGCGAGCGGCAGCGCGACGTACCACGCGATCGCGCCGCGCGCATACAGCCAGGCGATCGCGAGCATCGCGCTCACCGACACGGCCATCACGGTCGCGCCGACGAGATTCTGGTTGTCGAGCAGCGGAAAGCGCGCGCGGATCGCGTCGCTCGCGGCGTTGACCTCGCGGCGGACGTACGCGACCTTGTCGGCGTCGTGGCGAAAGACGGTTCGTGCAGATTGGCTCATCGACCGGAATCCGTGCGGAAAGAGTGGGGCGCAATGCCGATGTGACAAGCATAGGTGCGCGTCGTGGCGCATGCGAGGGCCGCCGGTGCCAATGATGGTGTCATTTCGGGCCACATGGGCCCGCCCGCCGGCCCGCGCTGCGGCGTCATGCGGCTAGAGTGCCGCCGTGGTGTCATTGCGGGCCAGCGACGCTACAATCCGCCGAAACCGCTCCGGAGTCCGCCGCATGGCCCTGTCCGTTCCGGATGCCGCGCGCCAGCTGAACAAGGCGACGGTATCGTCCGCGTATGCGCTGTTCATGCTGATGCTCGCCGAGGAGCGCGGCATCGACGGCGGCCGGATTCTCGCCGGGTCGGGCGTCGAGCGCGACCGGCTTGCCCGGCCCGACGCGCGCATCACGCCGCTGCAACAGGCGGCGATCGTGTTCAACCTGCTCGAGGCGACGGACGACCCGTCGATCGCGATCGAGATCGGCCTGCGCAGCAGTCTCACGAAATCCGGGCTGATCGGCTTCGGGCTGATGAGCTGCGCGACGCTCGGCGAGGCGATCGCGCTCGGGATCCGCTATCTGCCGACGCGCGTGCCGTTCTTTTCGGTGCGACTCGCGCAGCTCGACGGGATCGTCGATATCGACGTGCTCGAGGCGTTTCCGCTCGGCCGCCTGCGCCAGTTCGCGGTGGAAAATTTCCTGGTCGAGACGGCGATCCTGTTCAACTCGCTGCTCGATCCCGCGCCGGGTCGCACGCTGCAGTCGCGCGCGGAGCTGCATTTCGAATGGCCGGAACCACCGTGGTTCGAGCGCTATCGCGCGCGGCTGCCGCGCTGTCATTTCGACGCGAGCGCGAACCGCATCCGCTGCGACGCCGCGCTGCTCGACGAGCCGATCGGCACCGCGAACGCGCAGACCGCGCAGATGATCGTCCAGCAATGCGAGGCAGAACTCGCGCGCCTCGGCTATGCGGAAAGCATCGTCGAGCGCGTGCGCAACCTGCTGATCTGCGGCGACGCCGGTTATCCGTCGGTGGACGAAGTCGCGCGCGAGCTGCACGTGTCGGCGCGCACGCTGAAACGCAAGCTCGCGGAATTCGGCACGACCTATTCGGCGCTGCTCGACGAGATCCGGCTGCGCGATGCGCTCCGGTTGCTCGAGGGCACGCGTCTGCCGGTCGACGAGATCGCGGCGCGGGTCGGCTACACCGACCGCGCCAATTTCACGCGGGCGTTCAAGCGCTGGACCGGCGTCGCGCCGAGCGAGCGGCGCTGACGACGCTCAGGGCGGCGCGGGCCGGTGTCGGTCGTGCGCCCTGCATCGATCCATCGGTCATTCGACCCGTCAGACGATCGCAACCCAGTTCGCGCCGCGACCGCCCGGCACGCGCGCATGCAACGACAGCGTGCCGTCGCCTGGCGCGATCGCATAGACCGACACGTATTCCGACTGCTCGCCGCACGCGACGAGCCAGCGTCCCGACGGATCGATCGCGAAGCCGCGCGGCTGCGTTTCGGTGGCCGTCGCGTGCGCGGGTTCGAAGGTGCCGTCCGGATGGCGGCGATAGCAGAGCAACTGGCTCGACGTGCGTTCGCTGACATACGCGAAGCGCTCGTCGGGCGTCAGGTGGAGATCGGCGGCCCACACGGCGGGTTCGGTCGGCGCGGGCGGGCGCGCATGGCCTTGCGCGAGGTCGGCGACCGCCGGGTGGCGCGCGCTGACCTGTGCGTCGCCGAGGCGGCCGCTGTCGACGTCGCGCGGGAAGGCCGCGAGCGTGGCCTGGAATTCGCTGACCGCGACGAGCGTGCGGCCGTCGCGCGCGAAGCGCAGGTGACGCGGGCCGAAGCCGCCCGGCACGCGCGTTTCGCCGTGCTCGACCGCGCGCAGGCCGCCGGCATTCTCGACCAGCGCGAACGTGAAGATCCGGTCCGAGCCGAGCGAGCTCACGTATGCGAACCGATTGTCCGGCGATACGACGACGGCATGTGCGTTCGCGATGCCGTCCGCGACCTGCAGCGGCTCGCCGTCGCCGTCGCGCACGCGCGCGGCGTCGTAGAGGCTCAGCGCGTTGCCGCCGTACGACGCGCCGAGCAGCCAGCGGCCGCTGCGATCGAGCGACAGGTACGCGTGGCTCGCGTCGATCGCGGTCGCGCCGATGCGGGCGAGCGCGCCGGTGCCCGTCGCGACGCGGAATGCGACGATCGTCGGCGCCGCGCCGCGCGTCGCGACGTACAGCCGCGCGCGATCGGGCTGCACGGCGACCGGCATCGCGACGTCGCCGGCCGGGTAGCGGGCGAGCGGCGCGAGCGCGCCGTCGGACGTGAGCGAGAACGTGGCGAGGTCGCCGTCGACGGCATTCGAGACGACGACGGTCAGGCGGTCAGTGTTCGGCATGACGGAGCATGGTGGTGTTCGTGAAGGACTCGTCGGCCGGCAGGCCGCGCGGCGGATCGCTGCGCCGATGCGTGCGGGCGAACAGCGCGGCGACCGCGGCGACGAGGGAGGCGATCGCGAGCGCATACAGGCCGCCCGTGATCGAACCCGTATGTTGCTTCAGATAGCCGAAGGCCGTTGGCGCGACGAAGCCGCCGAGGTTGCCGACCGAGTTGATCAGCGCGATCACGGCGGCGGCCACGCGCGTGTCGAGGTAGCCCTGCGGGATCGGCCAGAACAGCGACGCCGCGGCCTTGAAGCCGAGCGCGGCGAAGCAGATCGACGCGAACGACCAGACGGGATCGTGCGACGTCGACGCGAACAGCCCGCACGCGGCGAGCACGAGCGCGAACGACAGCCAGCGCTGCGGATGCTTCCACTTCGCGGACAGCACCGCGAAGCCGTACATCGCGCCGATCGCGATCATCCACGGAATCGTGTTGTAGAGGCCGACCTGGAAATCGGTGAGGCCGCCCATCTTGCGGATGATGGTCGGCAGCCAGAAGGTGGCCGCGTAGATCGTCAGCTGGATCGAGAAATACAGGAAGCAGAACAGCATGATCTGCGGGTCGCGCAGCAGCGTGGCGGCGGATACGTGCACTTTCGAGCGCACGTCGCGGGTCGCGCGTTCTTCATCGAGCGCGTTCTGGAGCGCCGCGCGTTCGTCGGCGGTGAGCCACGTCGCGTCGCGGATGTGCGACTTCAGCAGCAGCCAGCTCGCGCCGCACAGCGCGACCGAGAACATCCCTTCGATCAGGAACATCCACTGCCAGCCTTGCAGGCCGAAGCCGTGGATCGACAGCAGCGCGCCGGTGACGGGCCCGGACAGCACCGACGCGAACGCGGAGCCGCCGAGGAAGATCGCCATCGCCTTGCCGCGCTCCTGCGGCGGCAGCCATTGCGACAGGTACAGCACGACGCCGGGGAAGAAGCCGGCCTCGGCCGCGCCGAGCAGGAAGCGCAGCACGTAGAACGACGTGTCGTTCCACACGAACGCCATCGCGGCGGCGACGATGCCCCACGTCGCCATGATCCGCGCGAGCCAGATGCGCGCGCCGTAGCGCTGCATCAGCAGGTTGGACGGCACTTCGAACAGCGCGTAGCCGACGAAGAACAGGCCGGCACCGAGCCCGTACGCCGCCGCGCCGATACCGATCGACGCTTCCAGGTGGCGATCGACGAAGCCGACGTTCACGCGGTCGATGTAGTTCGCGATGAACATGATCAGCACGAGCGGCAGCACGTGCCATTTCACTTTCGAGACGGCGGACGCGAGCGGGTCGCGGCCGGGCAGGGCAGGCGTGGTCAAGGGAGTCTCCGGTCGGGCGGCGGACGAGGGCGGCGGCCCGCGTCGGCGTCGGGTGGTGATCTAAGTAGTATGTCGTCGTATGACATGGTACGCCTGAGAACCTGCGATGGCGTCGCGGGTTTACCCGGAAAATGCGCAAATATTGGGCGATATCATGAGGACATCGTCAGCCCTTATCACATCCGATGACGTATGACATGGGGCGGCCAGACGAACGACAACCGGCGCTCGGCGGGCTGCTTCGCGCCGCCAGCGGCGTCACCCCGGGGGCGGCGCCGCTACGCCATCGACACGACGCTGTTCAGCAGCATTTTCACGAGCACGGCCTGGCGCGTGGCGCCCGTCTTCGCGAAGATGCCGCGCAGATGCGCGCGGGCGGTGTTCTTCGTGATGCCGGTGGCGGCGGCCGCTTCGTCGAGCGTCAGGCCGTCGACGAGCAGCAGCGCGATCTCGGTTTCCATCGGCGTGAGGCGAAACAGCCGGTGCAGCATGTCGCGCGAGGTCTGCGGCGACGACGCCGGATCGCGGACGAACACCGCGACGGCCGGCCGATGCTGGCGGTCCTCCGCGCCGCGATAGGGCGCGAGCGGGCGCAGCAGCACGTTCAACGGCATCGCGCCGCCGGGGCGCGACAGCGTGGTGGCCTCGATGCGCCCGAGCGCGCCCGTGCGGAAATGCTCGAGCGCGGCCTGCAGCGCCTTCTGCAGCCGGCGCTCGTCGAGCGGGCACGACGCGTGGAGCCGCTCCTGGCGCAGGCACAGTCCGTCCTGCTGCGCGATCAGCCGTTCGGCGATGCGGTTGTGCTTGATCACGCGGCCGTCCTCGTCGAGGATCGCGGTGCCGACGTCGAGCCGGTCGACGGTGCCCGCGTACAGCGCGCGCTCGGCGTCGAGCACGTCGAGCGCCGCATGCAGCTCGATCGCGCGCTGCAGGTGGGGCAGCAGCGTCGCGACCTGCGCGCGTTCGGCCGCGTCGAAATCGCGGGCATGATGCGCGCGGCTCACGAAGAACGCGCACTCGACGCCGCGCTCGCCGCGCAGGTTCGCGCCGAGGATGAAGCGCAGGTCGAGCGGCTGCAGGTACTGCCGGTAGAAATCGTGCGCGCGCCAGCGGGCGGCGCCGAACAGCCCGTCGGCCGTGAACACCTGGCCGGGCGGCTGGTCGAGAAACGGGCACAGCGCATAGAACTGCTCGCTGTACGACGGCTCGCCGGGCAGCAGCGGGCCGTCGGCCGATGCGTTGATGATGAGCCCGCGCCGCGAGCCGCCGGGGTTGCGCAGCACGAGCGTCGTGAAGCGCGCGTCGAGCCGCACGCGGATCGCTTCGAGAAAGCCCGCCCACGGCGTCGCTTCGGACAGGCCCTGATAGACGAGCCCGAGCCACGCGCTGAGTTCGCGGGCCGTCCATGCCGCGTCGTCGAAACCGTCGTGCGCGGCCGTGTCGTCGGGCGCCAGCGCGATCCGCATGCTCGAGTTCTCCTGGGGCGGGGTGAATGCGTCCGACCCAGCATACCGGCCGGCCGGCGGCCCGCGTCATCCGAACGGAGTAGACGACGCGGGCCGTGCCCGTGCGACGCGGCCGGCGAGGGTCAGGCGACGCGCTCGCGCAGCAGGTACGCGACGATGCGGTCCGCCGCCGCTTCCGGCGACTCGGCCACCGTGTCGATGCGCAGTTCCGGCTGCGCGGGCGGCTCGTACGGCGAGTCGATGCCCGTGAAGTGTTTCAGTTCGCCCTTGCGCGCCTTCTTGTACAACCCCTTCGGATCGCGTTCCTCGGCAACCGCGAGCGGCGTGTCGACGAACACTTCGACGAACTCGTCGGCACCGACCAGCGCGCGTGCCATGTCGCGTTCCGCGCGGAACGGCGAGATGAACGACACGAGCGTGATGAGCCCGGCATCGAGCATCAGCCGCGCGACTTCGGCCACGCGCCGGATGTTCTCCACGCGATCGGCCTCGGTGAAGCCGAGATCGCGGTTGAGCCCGTGCCGCACGTTGTCGCCGTCGAGCAGGTACGTGTGCTTGCCGAGCGCATGCAGCCGCTGCTCGACGAGGTTCGCGATCGTCGACTTGCCCGCGCCGGACAGCCCGGTCAGCCATGCGATGCGCGGTGTCTGCGCCTTCTGCGTCGCGCGCGCGTCGCGGTCGACGTCGACGGCCTGCCAGTGCACGTTGTGCGCGCGGCGCAGCGCGAAGTGCAGCATCCCGGCGCCGACCGTGTCGTTGGTGAAGCGGTCGATCACGATGAAACCGCCCGTGTGACGGTTCCGGTCGTACGGATCGAACGCGACGGGCCGGTCGAAGCTCAGGTTGCACACGCCGATCTCGTTCAGCGCGAGCGTGCGCGCGGCGAGATGCTCGCGCGTGTTCACGTCGATCTTGTACTTCGGCGTCGCGCAGGTCGCGCCGACCGTCTGCGTGCCGAGCTTCACGAGATACGGCCGGCCGGGCAGCAGCGGGTCGTCGTGCATCCACACGAGCGTCGCCTCGAACTGATCGGCCACCTCCGGCGGCGCGTCGGCGCGCGCGATCATGTCGCCGCGGCTGACGTCGATTTCGTCGGCGAGCGTGAGCGTCACCGCTTCGCCGGCACGCGCGACGTCGGCTTCGCCGGCCGGCGTGATCACCGACGCGACGCGGCTTTCCCGGCCGGACGGCAGCACGCGCACGCGTTCGCCGACGCGCACTTCGCCGGACGCGATGCTGCCGGCATAGCCGCGGAAGTTCAGATGCGGACGGTTGACCCATTGCACCGGCAGGCGGAACGGTTCGTCGCGCGTCACGCGCTCGACGAGCGGCAGCGTGTCGAGATGCTGCATCAGCGGCGGACCCGCGTACCACGGCATCCGCGTGTTCGACGCGATCATGTTGTCGCCGCGCAGCGCGGACATCGGAATGCTGACGATCTCGTCGAGACCGAGCTCGGCCGCGAACGCGCGATAGTCGGCGTCGATGCGCTCGAACACCGCGCGATCGTAGTCGACCAGATCCATCTTGTTGATCGCGAGCACGACGCGCCTGATGCCGATCAGCGCGACGAGATGGCTGTGGCGGCGCGTCTGCGTGAGCACGCCCTTGCGCGCATCGATCAGGATCACCGCGAGGTCGGCGGTCGACGCGCCGGTGATCATGTTGCGCGTGTATTGCTCGTGGCCGGGCGTATCGGCGACGATGAACTTGCGTCGCGCGGTCGCGAAGAAGCGGTACGCGACGTCGATCGTGATGCCCTGTTCGCGCTCGGCCGACAGGCCGTCGACGAGCAGCGCGAAATCGAGGTCGCCGCCTTGCGTGCCGACTTTCTTCGAATCGGCTTCGAGCTGGGTCAGCTGGTCGTCGAACAGCATGTTCGATTCGTAGAGCAGGCGACCGATCAGCGTGCTCTTGCCGTCGTCGACGCTGCCGCACGTGATGAAGCGAAGGAGGTCCTTCGTCCGGGCATCGTCGGCATGCGGGACGGGAGCCGGGTGCGCGAGCGCCTCGGGCGCGGTCAGAACGTGTGCCATCAGAAATATCCCTCCTGTTTCTTCTTTTCCATCGAGCCGGCCGAATCGCTGTCGATCAGGCGTCCCTGGCGCTCGGACGTGCGCGTGTCGCGCATCTCCTGCAGGATCTCGTCGAGCGAGCTCGCGTCGCTGTCGATCGCGCCCGTGAGCGGATAGCAGCCGAGCGTGCGAAAGCGCACCTTGCGCAGTTGCGGCACTTCGCCTTCGCGCAGCGGCAGGCGTTCGTCGTCGACCATGATCAGCGCGCCGTCGCGCTCGACCACCGGCCGCTCCTTCGCGTAGTAGAGCGGCACGATCGGAATGTCGTGCAGCCGGATGTATTGCCAGACGTCGAGCTCGGTCCAGTTGGAAATCGGAAACACGCGCAGGCTTTCGCCGCGGCGCTTGCGCGCGTTGTACAGCGACCAGAGTTCGGGCCGCTGGCGCTTCGGATCCCAGCGGTGCTGCTCGGAGCGCAGCGACACGATGCGCTCCTTCGCGCGCGATTTCTCCTCGTCGCGGCGCGCGCCGCCGAACGCGGCGTCGAAGCCGTAGTGGTCGAGCGCCTGCTTGAGCCCTTGCGTCTTCCACACGTCGGTGTGCACGGCCGAGCCGTGCGTGAACGGATTGATGTCGTTCGCGACGCCGTCGGGGTTCACGTGCACGCGCAGGTCGAGGCCGAGACGCTCGGCGGTCGCGTCGCGAAACGCGATCATCTCGCGGAACTTCCACGTCGTATCGACGTGCAGCAGCGGAAAGGGCGGCTTCGCCGGGTAGAACGCCTTCATCGCGAGATGCAGCATGACCGAGCTGTCCTTGCCGATCGAATAGAGCATCACCGGGTTTTCGCTTTCCGCGACCACCTCGCGCATGATGTGGATGCTTTCGGCCTCCAGTCGCTCCAAGTGGGTCAACATCGTTCGTCTCCTTGTTGCATGCCGGCGCCGCGCGACATGTGCGGCGTTGCGTGCATGACGCCAACGGTATCGAGCGACGGCGGTGCCGCTCTTCGTCCGGGTGGACTAAACCGCGGCACGGCGGCGCAGCGGATCTTTCCTTAGTCCACCCGGACGAAGTGGCGCGTGGAGCGCTCGCTTAAGGTGAGCGCTCGACCACCGGCGGAGACGACACATGACGGACGACACACGTGCCACGCAACTGCTTTCGGGCCAGACCTGGGCCGATTTCTGCGACACCCTGAAACGCAGCGGACAGCAGATCATGCGCGCCGAGGCGCCGGGCGATCCGCTCACGCGCGCGGAAGGGTTCCGCTACCTGAGCCGGCTGTTGCGCATCGCGCTCGAAATGCACGTCGAGTTCGCGGACGGCGCATGGCCCGGCTTCTTCTCGCCCTCGCACGAGACCGCGAAGATCGGCGCCGACAATCCCGACAACCTGTACCAGTACGCGCGCCTCGACGGCCGCTGCGACTATCGCGTGACGGGGCGGCGCGGCACGGTCGCGTACCTGAGCTTCGGCACGCAGAAGGGCGGCTACGAGACGGACGGCAAGATGCTGCAGACCGGGTTTCTCGATGCGAAGCAGCTCGAGATCGCGCCGGACGGCAGCTTCGAGATCGTGCTGAGCGCGACGCCGCACGCGGGCAACTGGGTACGCATGGCGCCGGATACGAACGCGCTGCTGGTGCGCCAGACCTTCCTCGACCGGCGCGCGGAGACGCCCGCGCAACTGAAGATCGAGCGCATCGGCGCGCACGAGCGCCCGGCGCCGCTCGACCCGCTCGTGCTGCAGGGCGGCCTCATGCGCGCCGCGCGGTTCGTCGAGCAGACGTCGAAGCTGTTCGCCGACTGGGCCGCGAGCTACGGGGCGCACGTGAACGCGCTGCCGCCCGCGGACCAGGCGCTGTGCCAGTCGGTCGGCGGCGATCCGAACATCTACTACTACCACTCGTGCTGGTCGCTGGCCGACGACGAGGCGCTCGTGATCGACGTCGACACGGTGCCCGACTGCGACTTCTGGAACGTGCAGCTCAACAACTACTGGATGGAGTCGCTCGACTACCGGCACTTCGACATCTGCGTGAACAAGCACGGCGCGCGGCTGAATGCCGACGGCGGCGTGACGGTGGTGGTCGCCGCGTCGCGGCCGGGCGACGCGAACTGGCTCGATACGGCCGGGCATCGCACCGGCACGATCTGCTGGCGCTGGGTCGGCGCCGCGCGGCCGGTGCATCCGCGCACGCGCGTCGTCAAGCTCGCCGCGCTGAAGGAGGCCGCATGAACGCGCCGCTCGACCGGACCCGCACGCTGCTCGATGCCGATGGGCTGATCGCCGAGGCCGTGTCGCGCGCGGGCGGCCTCGCCGCGTTCGGCGACGGCCCGTATCGCGAGGCGCTCGACGTGATGTGCGCATCGCTGATCGACGAGGCGCGGCTCTCCGCGCGCGGCGCGGAGATGATGCGCGAGAAGCTCGTCGGCCAACTCGCGAACCGGCTCGTCGTCGAGGATTACTGCCGTCGTCATCCGGAGATCGCCGACATCGAGATCGACGATCCGCTCGTGATCGTCGGCCTGCCGCGCACCGGCACGACGCTGCTGCAGCGGCTGCTCGCGGTCGACCCGCGCTTTCATTCGGCCGCGTGGTGGGAAACGCGTTATCCGGCGCCGCTCGCCGGCGAGACGCTCGACGCGCCGACCGTGCGCATCGCGCGCGCGCGGTCCGAGGTCGCGACGATGATCGACTGCATCCCGCAGATCCTGACGATCCATCCGCTCGACGCGATGCTCGCCGACGAGGAGTTCATGCTGATGGAGCATTCGTTCGTGTGCGCGATGGATTCGTACGCGAACGTGCCGGGCTATACGGCGTGGCTCGCGAAGCAGGACCTGACGCCCGTCTATACGTATCTGAAGCGGATGCTGCAGTTCCTGCAGTGGCAGAAGGCGCGGCGCGGCGTCGCGCCGGCCGAGCGCTGGCTGCTGAAGACGCCGCAGCACCTGCATGCGCTCGACGTGCTGTGCCGCGTGTTTCCGCGCGCGCAGGTGGTGCTCACGCATCGCGATCCGGCGCAGACGATTCCGTCGATGGCGAGCATGGCGCACACGCTGTGGCAGATGTACGCGGACGACCCCGATCCGCGCACGGTCGGCGCGCAGTGGAACGCGGGGATGGCGCGCGCGATCGACGCGGCGATGGCGGCGCGCGACGCGCTGCCGCCCGAGCGGTTTCTCGACGTGCGTTTCGAGGACACCGTGTCGAATCCGCTCGGCGTCGCGCAAGCCGTGTACGGCTTCGCCGGCATGCCGCTCGATGCACGGCAGCGCGCGGCGATGACGGACTGGATCGCGCGCAACGGCCGCGACAGGCGCGCCGCGCACGACTATTCGATCGCGCGCTTCGGCTTCACCGATGCGCAACTGGCGCACGACTTCGCCGCGTATCGCGCGCGGCACCTGCGGGCCGCCGGCTGACGGCGCGCCCGCGAGACCAACGACAACCAGGAGACAACCCATGTTGCTGAAGGACAAGATCGTCGTGATTTCCGGAATCGGGCCGGGGCTCGGCGTGAAGCTCGCCGTCGAGGCGGCACGCGAGGGCGCGCGCGGCGTGGTCGTCGCGGCACGCACGATGGAAAAGCTCGACGACGCGGAAACGCGAATCCGCGCACTCGGCGTCGCGTGCGACGTGCTGAAGGTGCGAACCGACATCGCCGAGCGCGCGCAGTGCCGGCAGCTCGCGACGCAGGCGGTCGAGCGCTTCGGCCGGATCGACGCGCTCGTGAACAGCGCGTTCGTGCACGGCACGTTTCCGGAGGCGGTCGAGGAAGCCGATCTCGATGGCTGGCGCGCGGTGTTCGACACCAACGTGTTCGGCACGATGACGCTCACGCAGGAAATCGTCCCGCACATGAAGCGGCAGAAACGCGGCGCGATCGTGATGATCAACACGCAGGCGACCCGCAAGCCGTTTGCAGGGGAATCGGGCTACGCTATGTCGAAGGGCGCGCTCGCGGTTGCGGCAAAATACCTGGCACGCGAGCTCGGCGTGCACGGGATCCGCGCGAACAGCATCCACATGGGCTGGATGTGGGGCGTGCCGACGCAGACGTATTTCCGGCAGGCCGCAGCCGAGTACGGGATGACGGAGGAGGAGATCATCGCGCCGATCGCGTCGAACATCGCGCTCGCGAAGCTGTCGACCGACGACGACTGCGCGCGCGCGGCGCTGTTCCTCGCGTCGGATTACGCGAACGCGGTGACCGGCGCGACGCTGGACGCGAACGGCGGCGACTTCATGCCCTGAGGACGGAGCGACGGATGATGCAGGAACGGGAACCCCGGCGGGGACGACATTTCTTCGCGTTCAACGGCGACGCGGACGGCCTGTGCGCGCTGCAGCAACTGCGGCTCGCGGAGGGCGAACGCGGCACGCTCGTGACCGGCGTGAAGCGCGACATCAGGCTGCTCGAGCGAATCGACGCGCGAGCCGGCGACCGCGTGACCGTGCTCGACGTGTCGCACGACCAGAACCGCGACGCCTGCGCGCGGCTGCTGCGCGACGGCGCGGCGGTCCGCTACTTCGACCATCACTTCGCGGGCGAGCTGCCGGGCGATCCGCGCTTCGACGCGTATATCGACACGGCCGCCGACGTCTGCACGAGCGCGCTCGTGAATCGCCATCTCGGCGGCCGCCATGTGCGCTGGGCGATCGTCGCGGCGTTCGGCGACGAACTGCCGGCGCTCGGCGACGCGCTTGCGCGCGAATACGCGCTCGACGAGGCCGAGCGCGGCACGCTCGCCGAACTCGGGCTCTACCTGAACTACAACGCATACGGCGACTGCGTCGACGATCTGCATTTCGATCCGGCCGTGCTGGCCGATGCGATGCTGCCGTGCGCGGATCCGCTCGACTTCGTGCGCGGCACGCCGGTGTTCGCCGCGCTGCGCGACGGCTATCGCGACGACATGGCGCGTGCATGCGCGCTCGCGCCGCTGCGCGACGTGCCGGGCGCGACGCTGATCAGGATGCCGGATCATCCGTGGGCGCGGCGCGCGACGGGGATGCTCGCGAACGAGCGGATGCGCAATGCACCGCATGCGGCGCTCGCGGTGCTGTCGCCGCGTGCGCAGGGCGGGCTCGTCGTCAGCGTGCGCGTGCCCGACGGCCGGCCGCTCGGCGCCGACGAATTCTGCCGCGGTTTCCCGACCGGCGGCGGACGCAAGCGCGCCGGCGGCATCAACCATCTGCCGGAAAGCGAGTTCGACGCGTTCGCCGAGCGTTTCGAGGCGGCCTTCCGTCTCGACTGAACGCGGGGGCCTGCGACGCGCACGCCGTGCAGCGATGCCACGGCGCGCGCGGACATCGGCCGTTCTCCCTCACGCGCTTTTGCGCCGACGTGACGCGTGCAGCGCTTCCGCGCGCCGCTTCACGTCGCGCGCGCACTGGTCGAACCCCTGTTTCACCCAGCCGCCGTGCTCGCGCATGATCGTTTCCGCGTTGATGCCGAGAAACTGATCGGTCGTGAAGTAGCGGCAGCGTTCGGCGCCGTCGGCTTCGACGTACTGGTCGCGGCGCGCTGCGTCCTTGTTGTCGTCGGTCGGGCGCTGCTCCCACGACAGCAGACGCTCGGACTCGCACGCGACGAGGATTTCGTTGACGGGAATCACCGTCTCCGTGCCCGGAATGCGCACCTGCATGTACACGAAGTCGCCGATCCGGCCGGTCGTTTCGAGGCCGACGCAGAAGGTGTTCCATTCGCCGTAGCGCGGGAAGTCGGTCAGCACTTCCCAGACGACGGCAGCGGGGGCGTCGATCGCGACGGTGATCGAGGTGACGAGATTGGCGGGTTTGGTCATGGCGGGTATCGGGTGAGATTGACGGTGAGGACGGGACCGCGGGCGCGCCCGGGCGGATGCGCTGCGCGATACGCGTGGCCGACCCGCGGCCGGCGCGTGCCGCGCATCGCGGCGAACCCGACATCGAGCGTAGGCCGGCGCGTGCGGCGAAGAATCGTCGGAATGGACTAAGGCGTTTCACCGGGCTCGCGATCCGGCGGGGCGGCGGCGTCGGTACGCGACGCGTTTGCGCGCGCCGTCCGCGCGTCGGACATCGACATCGCGCGACCATGCCGCGACAATACCGGTCACTCTTCCGTTTCCTGCCCCGAGGTGCCCGTGCCAGCGAAGTCGTCCGTTGCTCCTGCCGTCGTGTGGTTCCGCGACGATCTGCGCGTGACCGACCAGCCCGCGCTGACGCGCGCGGTCGCGTCGGGCCGGCCGCTCGTGTGCGTGTACGTCGACGATACGGGCGAAAGCGCGGGGCGCGCGCTCGGCGGCGCGGCGCGCTGGTGGCTGCACGGGGCGCTCGCCGGACTCGACGCGGCGCTCGCGCGTCATGGCGGCCGCCTGCTGCTGCTGCGCGGCGATGCGCCGCGCGAGATCGAGCGCGTCGTGCACGACACGGGCGCGGCGGCCGTGTACTGGAACCGCCGCTATGCGCTGCCGCAGCGCGATGCCGATGCGGCGTTGAAGGCGTCGCTGAAGGCGCGCGGCCTCGAGGTCGAGAGCAGCAACGGCAGTCTGCTGAACGAACCGTGGGACGTGCTGACGGGCGCCGGCACGCCGTTCCAGGTGTTCACCGCATACTGGCGCGCGGTGCGGCGCGATCGCACGGTGGCGGCGCCGTTGCCGGCGCCCGCAAGGATCGCGTTTCACCCGTGGCCGGCCGGCGTGCGCGAACGCGCGTTGGCGCTCGACGCGCTCGCGTTGCGTCCGGGCGCGCCGGACTGGGCGAGCGGCCTGCGCGACGCATGGCCGGCACCCGACGAGGCCGGCGCGCATGCGCGGCTCGACGCGTTTTCGGTCGAGTCGCTGGCCGGCTATGCCGATACGCGCGACCGGCCCGATCGGCCGGCGACGAGCCGGCTGTCGCCGTTCCTGCGCTTCGGCAACGTGTCGCCGCGTCAGGTGTGGCATGCGGCGCAGGGGGCCGCACAGGCGGGCGGCGCGGCCTGCGCCGCCGGCGCCGAGAAATTCCTGAGCGAGCTCGGCTGGCGCGAATTCAGCCACGTGCTGCTGTATCACTTCCCGGCGCTCGCGACCGACAACTTCCGCGCGCAGTTCGACGCGATGCCGTGGCGCGACGATCCCGCCGCGCTGCGCGCCTGGCAGCGCGGGCTGACCGGCTATCCGCTCGTCGACGCGGGGATGCGCGAGCTGTGGGCGACCGGCTGGATGCACAACCGGGCGCGGATGGTCGTCGCATCGTTTCTCGTCAAGCATCTGCTGATCGACTGGCGGGCCGGCGAGCGCTGGTTTTACGACACGCTCGTCGACGCGGACGTCGCGAACAACCCGGCGAACTGGCAATGGGTCGCCGGCTGCGGCGCCGACGCCGCGCCGTATTTCCGCATCTTCAATCCGGTGACGCAGGGGCGGAAGTTCGATCCGCAGGGTGCCTACGTGCGCCGCTGGGTGCCGGAACTCGCGGGCCTCGACGCGGCGACGATCCATGCGCCGTGGGAGGCGTCGCCCGTGGAACTCGCGGCGGCCGGCGTGCGGCTCGGCGTCGACTATCCGGCGCCGATCGTCGATCACGACGGCGCGCGGCGGCGTGCGCTCGATGCGCTGGCCACGCTGCCGAAGCGTCACTAGACGTCGCGGGGCGCAGCCGTCACACCCGTGCGCGCGGTGCGGCTTGCCATGTCAGTTGCAGAACGCCGCGTGCTCGAGCAGCGCAAGCGCGACGCCCGCATCGAAGTAGGCCGCGCCGCACCACGCGACGAACGCGAGCGCGCCGACGGCCAGCGCCGCGCGCATCAGGCCCACGCGGCCTTGCCCGGCACCGGACGCGCGATGCGCGCGTCGTCGATCGGCAGGTGCAGCAGCGCGGCCAGCACGCCGAGCGCGATCGAGCCGATCCAAAGCGGCAGATACGAATGCGTCGCGTCGTACACGAGCGCGCCGAGCCATACACCGAAGAAGCTGCCGAGCTGGTGCCCGAAGAAGACGAAGCCGAACAGCGTCGCGATGTAGCGCACGCCGAACACCTGCGAGATCACGCCGTTGGTCAGCGGCACGGTGCCGAGCCACGTGAAGCCCATCACGGCCGCGAACACGTAGACGCTCGCGGGCGACAACGGCGCGGCGACGAACGCGGCCATCGCCAGCGCGCGGACGAGATACAGGACGGACAGCACATACTTGCGCCGCAGCAGGCCGCCGAGATGGCCGCATGCGTAGGTGCCGGCCACGTTGGTCAACGCGATCAGCGCGAGCGCGACGCTGGCATGGCGCGCCGGCAGGCCGTGATCGAGCAGGTAGGCGGGCAGGTGGGTCGCGATGAACGCGAGCTGGAACCCGCAGGCGAAGAAGCCCGCGTTCAGCAGCCAGAAGCCGCGATGCGCGAACGCTTCGCGCACCGCCGCGCCGATCGACTGGTCGGGGCCGTCCGCGCGACTCGCGGCCTGCGCGGGCCGGTCGCGCACCAGCACGGCGAGCGGCGCGAGCAGCCCGGCGACGAGCGCGAGCGCGACGAACGCATGCTGCCAGCCGATGCCGCCGATCAGCACCTGCGCGACCGGCACCATGCAGAACTGGCCGAGCCCGCCGATCGCGCCGGCGACACCGAGCGCCCAGCCGCGCCGGTCGGGCGGAAACAGCCGGCTCAGCGCGCCGTAGATCGACGCAAAGGCCGACCCCGACAGCGCGACGCCGATCACGAGCCCCGCGCCGACCGTGAATACGCCGGCCGACGCGGCGAACGCCATCGTGACGAGCCCGGCCGCATACAGCAGCATGCCGGCGACGATCACGCGCACCGACCCGAAGCGGTCGGCGATCATCCCGGTGAACGGCTGCGCGATGCCCCAGATCAGGTTCTGCAGCGCGAGCGCGAGGCCGAACGCTTCGCGCGACCAGCCGTGGTCGAGCGTGACGGGAGCGAGGAACAGCCCCTGCACGTGGCGGATGCCGAGCGCGGCGCCCATGATGAGGCCGCCCGCGAGCACCGGCAGCCAGCGGCGCCGGGTGTCCTGTTCGATCGGGGTCATGCGGGTCTCCGGATGAATGCGTGCGGCACGACGCCGCGTTCGATCCGATTAGACGATCCGTTCGCGGCGCGCTCAAGCGATCATTCGGTCGCGTTCGCATGCGCGTGGGGAATGCGACGCGGTTCGGACGCGATGCCGGCGGCGAAGGCCGTACGGGCCGGATGCGTGGAGTCGCTGCGACGCATGCGGCCGGCGTGATACGCGGCCGATGCGGTGTAGTCAGGGCGTCCGTGCATCGCCGGCGGCTGCGCGCATCCCGTGCGCGACGCCGCATCGGCATCGGTTCGATGCGGAAATTCGCTCGCGGTTTACCGCTGCGCCACGTCGTACGCGCGAATCGCAGCGTCGCATTCGGCCGCTTCCGCGAGAATCCAGTCGCGCACGTCGGCGACTTCGCGGCGCGGCGCCGGATCGTGCCGGAACAGCCAGTAGCCGTACGCATCCGACAACGCTTGCGAGTGCGGGCCGAGCACCGCGAGCCGGCCGTCCGCCAGCATCGGCGCGACGAGCGCGAGCCGCCCGAGCGCGACGCCCTGGCCGGCGATCGCGGCGTGGATCACCTGGTCGTACTGGTTGAAGCGCAGCACGCCCTTCGGGCGCGCGTCGCCGAGCCCGGCCGCGTGCAGGTGCGCGCGCCATTGCAGTGGCGTTTGCGGCGGCCCGTCGAATTCGAGCAGCACGTGGTCGGCGATCGCGGCCGCGTCGGTGACGGGGCGCGCGGCCAGCGCCGGGTGCGCGACCGGCACGACGACTTCGTCGAACAGGTGAAGCGCGCCGGCCGGCGCGCGCTCGCGCGGGCAGTAGCGGATTCCGAGGTCGATGCCTTCCGCGCGCAAATCGAGTACCTTGTCGTTCGCGGCCACGCGCAAGTCGACGTCCGGCAGGCGCGCCTGCAGGCGTCCGAGCCGCGGCAGCAACCACAGCGCGGTGACGCCGATGCTCGCGGTGATCGTGACGGGCTGGCGCTCGCGCGCGGCGGCGAGCGACGCGACGGTGTCCTGCAGGGTGAGCAGCGCCGCGTCGGCGGCGCGAAACAGCCGCTCGCCTTCCGGCGTGAACGCGATCTTGCGATAGCCGCGCTGCAGCAGCGCGACGCCGAGGTGCGCCTCGAGCGCGTGCACCTGGCGGCTGACCGCCGACTGCGTGACGCACAGGTCCTGCGCGGCGAGCGTGATGCTCATGCGGCGGCCGACGGCGACGAAGCCGCGCACGAGGTCCAGCGACGGGAGACGGACGAGCGGCGTTGACATGCGTAGGGCTCATGCGAACGGAGCAGCAAGATTGGTTGAGAACGCCGGGCGCGTCAAGTTCAATGGAGGCTGGCCGATCGGGCGGGCGCCGGGTGACGCGGCACCGCACAGGAGACAGGATGACGATTTCGAACGAAGCAGCCGGGTCGGATCAGGCGGCCGGGCGCGCGGCGGGTGCGTTGCCGCCGGAGGCCGTGACGCTGACCGCGGCCGACGGTTACCAACTGCGCGGCTACGTGTGGCGGCATCGCGGCGGCGGCGCCGCGCGGCCCGTGACGGTCGTCAATTGCGCGACGTCGGTGCGCTGCGACTATTACTTCCGCTTCGCGGCCTGGCTGTTCGCGCAAGGGCGTGACGTGCTCGTCTACGACTATCGCGGGATCGGCGGCTCGCGCCCCGCGCGGCTCGCGAAGCTGCGCGCGAACTGGCTCGACTGGGGGCGGCTCGATTGTGAGGCCGCGCTGCAGTACGCGCGCGACGCGTTTCCCGGCCAGCCGCTCGACGTCGTCGCGCACAGCATCGGCGGCTGCGTGCTCGGGCTGGCGGCGTCGAACGCGTACGTGCGTCACGCGGTGACCGTCGGCGCGCAGTATGCGTACTGGCGCGACTATCGGCCGGAAGAGCGGCGGCGCATGTGGTGGAAGTGGCATGTCGCGATGCCGGCGCTCGCGGCCGTGTTCGGCTACGTGCCCGCGAAGCGGCTTGGCTGGATGGAGGATACGCCGCGTGGCATCGCGCTGTCGTGGGTGCGTTCGCAAGCGCGCTTCGAGGATGCCTACACGCATGGCCCGCTCGCCGAAACCGCCGCGAGCCGCGCCGCGCTGCCGGCGCGCTTCGCGCGGCTGCCGGCGCCGATGCTCGCGATCGGCCTCGACGACGACGGGTTCGGCACGGTCGACGCGATCGAGCGGCTGGTCGGCTACTACACGGGCAGCGACGTCACGCATCTGCGGATCGCGCCGCACGACATCGGCGTCGACGCGATCGGCCATTTCGCGTTCTTCCACAGCCGCTTCGCCGACACGTTGTGGCCCGTCGCGCTGTACTGGCTGCAACACGGCGCGTTGCCGGCCGATGCGCCGGGCCGCGTCCACGCGCGCCATCCGGCGCAGCGTGCGCGGTTGGCGGCGAGCGGCGCGCCGGGTGTCGTCGCGCACGGGTGACCGCGCACGCGCGTGCGACCCGGCCGTCGCGTCGATGCGGCGGCCGCGCCGCGCGATCGATTAACATCGGACGTTTCATTCGACTGGCTGCCCCGTGCCGATGTCCATTCCGCCCGATTCCGAGATTCCCGCCGACCTGTCCCGCGCGTGGCGCATGCACCTGCTCGACGTGCCGCCGGCCGCGTCGCGGGCCGGGGTGCAGGTCGCGCGCATCGATTTCGACTGGCACGTGCCGCTCGCGTCGCCCGCCTATGCGGCGCTGAGCGATGCCGAGCGCGCGCGTGCCGGGCGCTACCTGCGGCATGAGGATGCGGTGCGCAGCGCCGCGACGCGCGCCGCGCTGCGCGATGTGCTCGGCGCGACGCTCGACGTGGCGCCGAAGGACATCGCGATCGTCGTCGACGAGTCGGGACGGCCGTCGCTCGACCCCGCGCATCGCGCATCGCTGGATTTCAACGTGTCGCACGCGGGCGATCACGCGCTCATCGCGTGGACCGGGACGGGCCGTGTCGGCGTCGATATCGAAAGCTGCAATCGGTCGACCGACTGGCGTGCGCTGACGCGCGAGGTGTGCGCGACCGCCGAGGCCGCGTATCTCGACGGCCTGCCGCTCGCCGCGCGTGCCGACGCGTTCATGCGCGTGTGGTCCGCGAAGGAAGCGTTGCTGAAGGCGCTCGGCACCGGCATCGTCGGCGGGCTGCGCGCGTTCGCGGTCGTGCCGCCGCGCGATGCCGCGACGCCCGCGACGACGATCGTCGATCCGGCCGCGCCCGCGGCCGGCGTGGCCGCGTTCGACGCGGGCTGGCTCGACGCGGCGCCCGGCTACGCGGCGTGCGTCGCGTGGACGCGCTGAACCCGTTTCAGCACGCGACGCTCACTCGAGCGGCACGTCGTTCGGCGCCGCGTAGCGCGCCTTGATCACGTCGCTCATCGGGAAGTCGAACGCGAGCCCTTTCGGCGGCACCGGCTTCATGAACCACTTGTCGTACAGCGCGTTGATCTCGCCGCTCTTCATCAGCTGCACGAGCACGCCGTCGACGAGCGCCTTGAACTGCGGATCGTCCTTGCGCAGCATGAACCCGTACGCTTCCGACGACTGCGGCGTGCCGACGATCGTCCAGTCGACCGGCTTCGCCGCGAGCTGACGCACGCCGGCGAGCAGCACGTCGTCCATCATGTAGGCGGCCGCGCGGCCCGATTCGAGCGTGAGGCGTCCTTCGCCGTAGTCCTTCGCGCTGATGATCTGCATGTTCATCTTCTTCTCCTCGTTCATCTTGCGCAGCAGGCGTTCGGACGTCGTGCCCTGGTTCGTCACGACCGTCTTGCCGGCGAGATCGGGGAAGTCGCGGATGCCCGAGCTCGTGCGCGTGAGCAGGCGCGTCGTCGCGACGAAGAAGGTGGTCGAGAACGCGACCTGCGCGTGGCGCGCGGCGAGGTTGGTGGTCACCCCGCATTCGAGATCGACCGTGCCGTTCTGCACCAGCGGGATGCGGTTCTGCGACGTGACCGGGACGAAGCGCACCTGCAGGTCGGGCTTGCCGGTGCGCGCCTTCACGGCGGCGATCACGCGGTCGCACAGGTCCTGCGAGAAGCCGATCACCTTGCCGCTCGCGTCGACGTAGGAGAACGGCACCGACGTCTCGCGATGGCCGATCGAGATCAGGCCGCCTTGCCGGATCTTTTCGAGCGTGCCGGACAGCGGTTCCGCGGCGAGCGACGCGCCGCACGCGAGTGCGCACGCGGCGGCGAGCAGGCTGCGGCCGAGGAGGGCGGTCAACCGGGGCGGGATGGTCATGGCAGGTCTCCGTGGGCGGATCGTGGGAAAGTGTCGATTCGTATGTTGCCAAAGACAAAATAATTGCAACATATGTTAATTCAGGAGTCCGTCGGGCAACAGCGGCGGGCCGCGCCGGACATCAGGGAAACTCCCGAGTCGAAATCGTGAAAAACGGGGTTGTCTAGACAAGTTGCGATGGCTACACTGCAATCCATCACGAACTTGTCTAGACAGGATTGCTCACATGATTACGTTGACCCCCGGCCACCTGACCCTCCCGCAACTGCGCAAGATCGCTCGCGAATCCGTGCAGCTCAAGCTCGACCCGGCGAGCTTCGCGAAGATCGACGCAGGCGCGAAGGCCGTCGCCGACATCGCGGCAAAGGGCGAGCCGGCATACGGCATCAACACGGGCTTCGGCCGTCTGGCCAGCACGCACATCCCGCACGACCACCTCGAGCTGCTGCAGAAGAACCTGGTGCTGTCGCATGCGGTCGGCGTCGGCGAGCCGATGGCGCGCTCGTCGGTGCGCCTGCTGATGGCGCTGAAGCTGTCGAGCCTCGGCCGCGGCCACTCGGGCATCCGCCGCGAGGTGATGGACGCACTGATCACGCTGTTCAACGCCGACGTGCTGCCGCTGATCCCGGTGAAGGGCTCGGTCGGCGCATCGGGCGACCTCGCGCCGCTCGCGCACATGTCGGCCGTGCTGCTGGGCGTCGGCGAAGTGTTCATTCGCGGCGAGCGCGCCAGCGCGCTCGACGGTCTGCGCGTCGCGGGCCTCGCGCCGCTGACGCTGCAGGCGAAGGAAGGCCTCGCGCTGCTGAATGGCACGCAAGCCTCGACGGCGCTGGCGCTCGACAACATGTTCGCGATCGAAGACCTGTACCGCACCGCGCTCGTCGCGGGTGCGCTGTCGGTCGATGCGGCCGCCGGCTCGGTGAAGCCGTTCGACGCTCGCATCCACGAACTGCGCGGCCATCAAGGCCAGATCGACGCGGCCGCGTCGTACCGCGACCTGCTCGAAGGCTCGCCGATCAACCAGTCGCACCGCGACTGCGACAAGGTGCAGGATCCGTACAGCCTGCGCTGCCAGCCGCAGGTGATGGGCGCGTGCCTGGACCAGATGCGCCACGCGGCCGACGTGCTGCTGGTCGAAGCGAACGCCGTGTCGGACAACCCGCTGATCTTCCCGGATACCGGCGAAGTGCTGTCGGGTGGCAACTTCCACGCCGAACCCGTCGCATTCGCGGCCGACAACCTCGCGCTCGCCGCATCGGAAATCGGCGCGCTGGCCGAGCGCCGCATCGCGCTGCTGATCGACGCGACGCTGTCGGGCCTGCCCCCGTTCCTCGTGAAGGACGGCGGCGTGAACTCGGGCTTCATGATCGCCCACGTGACGGCAGCCGCCCTGGCATCGGAAAACAAGACGCTCGCGCACCCGGCGTCGGTCGACTCGCTGCCGACCTCGGCGAACCAGGAAGACCACGTGTCGATGGCGACGTTCGCCGCGCGCAAGCTCGCCGACATCGCGGACAACACGAAGCACATCCTCGCGATCGAACTGCTGGCCGCCGCCCAGGGCGTCGACCTGCGCGCGCCGCACCACACGAGCCCGAAGCTCGCGCCGGTGATGGAAACGATCCGCAGCAAGGTCGCGCACTACGAACTCGACCACTACTTCGCACCGGACATCGCCGTGATCGCGAAGCTCGTCGGCGAGCGTGCGTTCGCGAAGATCGCGCCGTTCTCGTTCGCATCGGAACAGTAAGCCCATGAGCGCGCCGGTCTACCAGGAGATCAAGGATTTCATCCTGGGCCGCATTCACGCCGGCGAGTGGGCGGAGGGCGATCAGGTGCCCTCCGAGAACGAACTGGCCCGCGAGTTCAAGGTCGCGCGCATGACCGTCAACCGCGCGTTGCGCGAGTTGACGGCCGAGCAGGTGCTGACGCGCATGAAGGGCGCCGGCACCTACGTCGCGCGGCCGAAGTACGAGTCGACGCTCGTCGCGATCCGCAGCATCTCGGAGGAGGTCGACGCGCGCGGGCATGCGTACCGCGCCAGCGTGCTCGGCCTCGAGACGATCCGCGCCGACGAGGCGCTCGCCGACGAGATGCAGATGGCCGTGCGCGCGAAGCTGTTTTATTCGCAGGTGTTGCACTTCGAGAATGACGAACCCGTCCAGCTCGAAGAACGGTGGGTGAATCCGGCGGTCGCGCCGGATTATGCCGAGCAGGATTTCACGAACACGACGCCGAACCTGTATCTGATGCGCGCGGCACCGCTGCAGCGCGTCGAGTACCGGATCGAAGCGGCGGCCCCGGCGCCCGAGCGGCGCGAGCAGCTGCGGATGGACGACGTCGAGCCGTGTCTGGTTTTACATCGGCGCACCTGGTCGCAGGGCGTCGTCGCCTCGGTGGCGAATCTGTGGCACCCCGGCAGCCGTTATCGCTTCACCGGGCATTTCTGATTCCTATTTGAATATTCACTTTCCCTCGGGAGCAGCCGTCATGAACCATCCGAAACACATCGATCCCCGTCTCGATCCGACGCGCACGATCCGCGCGCCGCGCGGCAGCGAGAAGGTCTGCAAGACCTGGCTGGCCGAAGCGGCCTACCGGATGATCCAGAACAACCTGGATCCGGAAGTCGCCGAGCATCCGCACGCGCTCGTCGTGTACGGCGGCATCGGCCGCGCGGCGCGCAACTGGGAATGCTACGACCAGATCCTCGCGTCGCTGAAGGATCTCGGCGAAGACGAGACGCTGCTCGTGCAATCGGGCAAGCCGGTCGGCGTGTTCCGCACGCACAAGGATGCGCCGCGCGTGCTGCTCGCGAACTCGAACCTGGTGCCGCACTGGGCGACCTGGGAGCACTTCAACGAGCTCGACCGCAAGGGCCTGATGATGTACGGCCAGATGACGGCCGGCAGCTGGATCTACATCGGCAGCCAGGGCATCGTGCAGGGCACCTATGAAACGTTCTTCTCGGTCGCGAACCAGCACTTCAACGGCGACCCGTCGGGCCGCTGGATCCTGACGGGCGGTCTCGGCGGCATGGGCGGCGCGCAGCCGCTGGCGGCGACGATGGCCGGCTTCTCGATGATCGCGGTCGAGTGCGACGAGACGCGCATCGACTTCCGCCTGAAGACGCGCTACGTCGACAAGAAGGCGACGACGCTCGACGAGGCGCTCGGCATGATCGAGGAAGCGAAGCGCACCGGCAAGCCGGTGTCGATCGGCCTGCTCGGCAACGCAGCCGACGTGTTCACGGAGTGCGTCGAGCGCGGCATCACGCCGGACTGCGTGACCGACCAGACGAGCGCGCACGACCCGATCAACGGCTACCTGCCGCAAGGCTGGAGCGTCGCGCAATGGCGCGAGACGCAGAAGGTCGATCCGGAAGGCATCGTGCATCCGGCGAAGCAGTCGATGGCCGTGCAGGTGCGCGCGATGCTGACGCTGCAGGAGCGCGGCGCGGCCACGCTCGACTACGGCAACAACATCCGCCAGATGGCGCTGGAAATGGGCGTCGAGAACGCGTTCGACTTCCCGGGCTTCGTGCCGGCCTATATCCGCCCGCTGTTCTGCGAAGGCAAGGGCCCGTTCCGCTGGGTCGCGCTGTCGGGCGATCCGGAAGACATCTACAAGACCGACCAGAAGGTGAAGGAGCTGATCCCCGACGATCCGCACCTGCACAACTGGCTCGACATGGCACGTGAGCGCATCGCGTTCCAGGGCCTGCCGGCACGGATCTGCTGGGTCGGCGTGAAGGATCGCTATCGCCTCGGCCAGGCGTTCAACGAGATGGTGAAGAACGGCGAACTGAAGGCCCCGATCGTGATCGGCCGCGACCACCTCGACACCGGTTCGGTCGCGAGCCCGAACCGCGAGACGGAATCGATGAAGGACGGCTCGGACGCCGTGAGCGACTGGCCGCTGCTGAACGCGCTGCTGAACACCGCGGGCGGCGCATCGTGGGTGTCGCTGCATCACGGCGGCGGCGTCGGGATGGGCTTCTCGCAGCACTCGGGCGTCGTGATCGTCGCCGACGGTACCGCCGAAGCGCACGAGCGTCTCGGCCGCGTGCTGCTGAACGACCCGGCCACGGGCGTGATGCGCCATGCGGATGCCGGCTACGAACTCGCGCAGCAGACGGCCCGCGAAGCCGGCCTGAAGCTGCCGATGCTCGGCCGCTGAGCATGACGGCGCTCGATCAGGCGCCGGTGCACGCAACGATGATCCGTGCGGCGGATCTCGTTGCGTCGCCGTGGAAGAACGGCGGCGGCGTGACGCGCGAAATCGGCGCGTTCCCGCCGGGCGCCGCGCTCGACGCGTTCGCCTGGCGCGTGAGCGTCGCGGACGTCGGCGCGGCCGGGCCGTTCTCGCGTTTCGACGGCATCGACCGCACGCTCGTGCTGCTTTCCGGTGCGGGCATGACGCTCGCGGAAGCGGGCGGCGCGCGCCACGTGCTCGACGCGCCGCTCGCCCGCGCGGATTTCGCCGGCGAAACGGCGATCGATGCGACGCTGCACGACGGCGCCACGCGCGACTTCAACCTGATGACGCGCCGTTCGGCCGCGCGCGGGACGGTCGACGTGTGGCCCGAAGGCACGCACCGCGTCGAGCGCGCCGATACCGTGCTGCTGTTCTGCGCGACCGGCGCCGTCGGCATCGACGTCGACGGCGCGCACTATGCACTGCAGGAAATGGACACGCTGCGGCTCGACGGGCCGCAGCGTGCGTTTGACGTCGTCGTGAGCGGAGGCGGCGCGCTGCTCGCCGTGTCGCTCGCCGTCGGCGAACGAGACTGAACGCATGAAACCGATTGTCTGGCATCACCTGAGGCTGTGTCCGCACGGCCATCCCGACGAAACGATCGACGACGCGGCGATCGCCGTCGACGAAACCGGCACGATCGTGTGGCTCGGCGCGTTTTCCGCGCTGCCGCACGGTTATGCGCACTGGCGGCGGGAAGACCTGCACGGCGCGTGGGTGACGCCGGGCCTCGTCGACTGCCATACGCACCTCGTGTACGGCGGCACGCGCGCCGACGAGTTCGCGCAGCGTCTCGCCGGCGTCAGCTACGAGGAGATCGCGCGGCAGGGCGGCGGGATCGTGTCGACGGTGCGCGCCACACGCGCGGCCGACGAGACGGCGCTGTTCGTGCAGGCGGCCGCACGCCTGCAGCCGCTGCTCGCCGAAGGCGTGACCGCGATCGAGATCAAGTCGGGCTACGGGCTCGACCTCGCGAGCGAGCGCAAGATGCTGCGCGTCGCGCGCCAGCTCGGCGAGCGCTTTCCGGTCACGGTGTACACCACGTTCCTCGGCGCGCACGCGCTGCCGCCGGAATACGCGGGCCGCGCGGATGACTACATCGACGAAGTGTGCGGGCGGATGCTGCCGGCGCTCGCCGACGAAGGCCTCGTCGATGCGGTCGACGTATTTTGCGAGCGCATCGGCTTCTCGCTCGCGCAGACCGAGCGCGTGTTCGAGGCCGCGACGCGGCGCGGCCTGCCGGTGAAGCTGCACGCGGAGCAGTTGTCGAACGCGGGTGGCACCGCGCTCGCCGCGCGGTATCGCGCGCTGTCCGCCGACCACCTCGAATTTCTCGACGAAGCCGGCATCGAGGCGATGAAGGCGGCCGGCACGGTCGCCGTGCTGTTGCCCGGCGCGTATTACTTCATTCGCGAAACGCAATTGCCGCCGATCGAGCTGCTGCGCAAGCACGGCGTGCCGATCGCGCTCGCGACCGATCACAACCCCGGCACGTCGCCGCTCGAATCGCTGCTGCTGACGATGAACATGGGCTGCACGCTGTTCCGCATGACGGTGCCCGAGGTGCTGCAGGGCGTGACGCGCCATGCGGCCGCGGCGCTCGGCCGCGCGGATCGTCACGGCGCGCTCGAGGTCGGTCGCCAGGCCGATTTCGCGGCCTGGTCGGTCGGCTCGCTGTCGGAGCTCGCTTACTGGATCGGCCGGCCGCTGTGCGAGCAGGTCGTGCGCGGCGGTACGACGGTGTTTCGCCGGATCAACGGCTAGCCTTGCAACAGACGAGACTCACGATGACCGAAATGACGCTGTTCGCGGACCATGCCCGGCTGCCCGATGGCTGGCGCCGCAACGTGCTGCTGCGCTGGGACGCGGCCGGCACGCTGACCGACGTGACGCCCGATGCCGACGCGCCGGCCGGCGTCGCGCGCGCGGCAGGGCCCGTGGTGCCCGGCATGCCGAACCTGCATTCGCACGCGTTCCAGCGCGCGATGGCGGGGCTCACCGAATACCGCGCGAATCCCGCCGACAGCTTCTGGAGCTGGCGCGATCTCATGTACCGCTTCGCGCTGAAGATCACGCCCGACGCGCTCGCGGCGATCGCGCGCTGGCTGTACGTCGAGATGCTGAAGTGCGGCTACACGTCGGTGTGCGAATTCCACTACGTGCATCACGCGCAGGACGGCTCGCGCTATCCGCAGATCGCGGAACTCGGCACGCGCGTGATCGACGCGGCCCGCTCGGCCGGCATCGGCATCACGATGCTGCCCGTGTCGTACCAGTTCGCCGGCTTCGGCAACAAGCCGCCGCGCGACGACCAGCGCCGCTTCATCAACACGCCGGACGGGCTGCTCGAACTGCTCGACGCGATGCGCCGCGTCGCGCCCGAGCATGGCGGACTGCGCTACGGCGTCGCGCCGCACTCGCTGCGCGCGGTGTCCGAGAGTGGATTGCGCGTGCTGCTCGACGGCCTGCCCGACGACGCGCCCGTGCATATCCATATCGCCGAACAGACGGCCGAAGTCGACGATTGCGTGCGTGCTTACGGCACGCGTCCCGTGCAGTGGCTGCTCGATCGCTTCGACGTCGATGCGCGCTGGTGCCTCGTGCACGCGACGCACGTCGATGCAGCCGAAACGGCCGTGCTCGCGCAGCGTCGCGCGGTGGCCGGCCTGTGCCTGACCACCGAGGCGAACCTCGGCGACGGCGTGTTCCCGGCCGTCGACTTTCTCGCGCAGGGTGGCGTGATCGGCGTCGGCTCGGACAGCCATGCGTCGGTCGACTGGCGCTCGGAGCTGCGCCTGCTCGAATACGGGCAGCGGCTCGTGCATCGCGCGCGCAACGTGCTCGCGAGCGACACGCAGGCGCATGTCGCCGACCGGCTGTTCGACGCGTCGCTCGCGGGCGGCGCGCAGGCCAGCGGGCGGCGCATCGGTGCGCTGCGTGAAGGCTGCCGCGCCGACTGGCTCGTGCTCGATCCCGATCATCCGGCGATTGCCGAACACGACAGCACGGCGTGGCTGTCGGGCGCGGTGTTCGCCGAGCATGGCGACACGCCGGTGCTCGACGTCTACACCGGCGGCGAACGCGTCGTGAGCGGGCGCCGCCATCGCGACGAAGCCGTCGCGTATGCCGACTACCGCGCCGCGCTGGCGCAACTGCTGCGCTGAACGCGCGGCACCCGGCGCGCCGCGTGCGCGCGCCGGCAGACTCTTACGGTGATGCGACATGACTGAACAACCGGCTGTTTTCACGCTGAAGCAGGGCACGCTGCCGCTGCTGATCTCGATTCCGCACGCAGGCACCCACATTCCCGACGACATCGCCGCGACGATGACGCCCGATGCGCGCTTCGTCGACGATTGCGACTGGCATCTCGAGCGGCTGTACGGGTTCGCGGCGACGCTCGGCGCGTCGATCCTCGTGCCGTCGCACGCGCGTTACGTCGTCGACCTGAACCGTCCGCCCGACAACGAGAACCTGTACCCGGGGCAGGACACGACCGGGCTCGTGCCGGTCGACACGTTCGACAAGGCGCCGCTGTATCCGGCGAACGCGCTGCCCGGCAACGACGAGATCATGCGCCGTCGCGACCGCTACTGGCGCCCGTATCACGACGCGCTGCAAGGCGAGATCGCGCGCCTGAAGCGCGAGCACGGCCGCGTGCTCGTGTGGGAAGCGCATTCGATCCGCTCGCACGTGCCGCGCTTCTTCGAAGGCCGCCTGCCGGACTTCAACTTCGGCACGTCGAGCGGCGCGAGCGCCGCGCCCGGCCTCGCCGAGGCGCTGGCGGCATGCGTGAGCGCGCACGGCGGCTATACGGCCGTCGCGAACGGGCGTTTCAAGGGCGGTTACATCACGCGTCACTATGGCGTGCCCGCCACCGGCGTCGAAGCCGTGCAGCTCGAGCTGTCGCAGATCACCTATATGGAAGAGACGCGTCCGTACGCGTACGACGAAGCGCGTGCCGCGCGGATCGTGCCGCTGCTGCAGACGCTCGTCGAAACCGCGCTCGCGCATCGCTGAGCCGCCGGCGCGCGCCGCGTGCGTGGTGTGCGGCGGCGCGGTGCCGCCTTGCGCGACGGCCTGCCAGCGGGCACTGCACGCGCCGACGCAGCGCACAAAACGGCATCGACCGGTCGGGTCGATGCCGTTTTTTTTCGTCTGATCGATGTCGGGATCGATACCTGAAAATTTGACGCAATTTTTAGGTGATATAAGCTGAATGTCAGGAAGTCGTCACGCGCGCCGGCCGCGACGGCGTCGATCAGCGCCGCACCGCGCCGGAATCCGTTGCGAAACACCTTGCCGACGTGTCGCCGCGCGGCATTGCCGCCTCCGCTTCATCGCGACACGTGTCCTGTCTTCACCAGTCAGTCGAGTACGATCGTGAAAGCCGCCAGCCCTTCGATATGCCGGACCCGAAGTCCGTCGGCGGGCGCGCCGCCTCAGGCCGGGCCGATCCGGCATGCTGATCGCGGCACGCGCGCCGCCCTCATACGCGAGCCTCGTCTCTTCGCTGTGTCCCATCGCGGCCTGCGCCGCTTCAACCTCGTGACCGCGCACGTGTTCAGCGCGGTGCAGTGCGACGGCAGCGCTTCATTGTTGCCCTAGCGTCCGTTTCCGCTTTCGCATCGGGTCGCACCGTCCGTTGCCGCGCCGTTCGCGCGGCAGGATCGCGCATGGGCGCGTGCGGCGCGACCGCGCGTGGCCATCGCCCCGCGCGGATGCCCGCGTCGCACGTTCATCCTGGAGGCGATCATGCGACCGCGCCCGCTCGTAGCCGTCACCGCCGACCGCGTGATGCGCGGCGCCCATCCGAACCACACGGCCGGCGAGAAGTATCTCGTCGCGCTGGTCGACGGTGCCGGCGCGCTCGCCTTCGTGCTGCCGGCGCTCGGCACGCGCCAGCCGGTCGACGCGATCGTCGCGTCCATCGACGGGCTGCTGCTGACCGGCAGCTATTCGAACGTCGAGCCGCATCACTACGGCGGCCCGGCGAGCATGCCCGACACGCTGCACGATCCCGCGCGCGATGCGACCGCGCTGCCGCTGATCCGCGCGGCGATCGACGCGGGCGTGCCCGTGCTCGCGATCTGCCGCGGCATGCAGGAGCTGAACGTCGCGTATGGCGGCACGCTGCATCAGCGGCTGCATGCGAGCGCGGGCTTCCACGATCATCGCGAGCGCGACGGCGATCCGCTCGAGCGGCAGTACGGCCCCGCGCACCGCGTGCAGCTCGCGCCGGGCGGCCTGCTGCAACGGGTCGCGCGCGGCGCGCATGACGCGATGGTCAATTCGCTGCACGACCAGGGCATCGCGCGGCTCGGTGCGGGGCTCGTGGTCGAAGCGAGCGCGCCCGACGGGCTGATCGAGGCCGTCAGCGTGCGCGGCGCGCGCGCGTTCGCGCTCGGCGTGCAGTGGCATCCCGAATGGCGCTTCGCGGAACAGCCGCTGTCGCGCGACATCTTCGCGGCATTCGGCGCGGCGTGCCGCGCGCGCATGACACACCGCATTCATGCGGCCGGCGGCATCCTGCCGTCGCCGGCCGCATCCGACATCGACTGAACGAGGCCGATCATGCAACCCGAACTGAGCGAATTCCTGCGTCAGCACCGCATCACCGAAGTCGAGGCGATCATTCCCGACATGGCCGGCATCGCGCGCGGCAAGATCATTCCGCGCAACAAGTTCGAGTCCGGCGAATCGATGCGCCTGCCGCAGGCGGTGATGGTGCAGACCGTCACCGGCGACTATCCTGAAGACGGCTCGCTGACCGGCGTAACCGATCCCGACATGGTGTGCGTGCCCGATCCGTCGACGATCTGCCTGATTCCGTGGGCCGTCGATCCGACCGCGCAGGTGATTCACGATTGCGTGCATTTCGACGGCTCGCCGGTCGAGATTTCGCCGCGCTACGTGCTGCGCCGCGTGCTCGACCTGTACAAGGCGAAGGGCTGGAAGCCGGTCGTCGCGCCCGAACTCGAGTTCTATCTGGTCGACATGAACGCCGACCCGGACCTGCCGTTGCGTCCGCCGGTCGGCCGCACGGGCCGCGCGGAGACGGGGCGTCAGTCGTATTCGATCGAGGCCGTCAACGAGTTCGATCCGCTGTTCGAGGACATCTACGAATACTGCGAAATGCAGGGCCTCGACATCGAGACGCTGATCCACGAGGTCGGCGCCGCGCAGATGGAGATCAACTTCGTGCACGGCGACGCGCTGTCGCTCGCCGACCAGGTGTTCCTGTTCAAGCGCACGGTGCGCGAGGCGGCGCTGCGCCACAACATGTACGCGACGTTCATGGCCAAGCCGATGGAAAACGAGCCCGGCTCCGCGATGCATATCCACCAGAGCCTCGCCGATGCGCGCACCGGCCACAACCTGTTCGCCGACGAGGGCGGCGTCGTCTCGCCGATGTTCCACAGCTATCTCGCGGGGCTGCAGAAATACACGCCCGCATTGATGCCGATCTTCGCGCCGTACATCAACTCGTACCGCCGGCTGTCGCGCTTCATGGCCGCGCCGATCAACGTGCAGTGGGGCTACGACAACCGCACCGTCGGCTTTCGCATCCCGCAGTCCACGCCGGTCGCGCGGCGCATCGAGAACCGGATTCCGGGCGTCGACTGCAATCCGTACCTCGCATTCGCGGCGACGCTCGCGGCCGGGTATCTCGGTCTTACGCAGCAGCTCGCGCCGACCGAACCGATCGCGTCCGACGGTTACGACCTGCCGTATCAGCTGCCGCGCAACCTCGAGGAGGGCATCTCGCTGATGGCCGCGTGCGCGCCGCTTGCCGACATTCTCGGCAACAAGTTCGTGAAGGCGTATCTGGCGCTGAAGGAAACCGAATACGAAGCGTTTTTCCGCGTGATCAGCTCGTGGGAACGTCGCCATCTCCTGCTGCACGTGTGAGCGTGCGGCACCGACCTGCGGAGGCAACATGACAGAACGAAGCGAAGCCGTCGCCGCGCGCTCGACCGCCGAATACCGCGCGCTCGACGCCGCGCACCACATCCACCCGTTCTCCGACATGGGCGCGCTCAACCGCGCGGGCAGCCGCGTGATCGTGAAGGCCGACGGCGTCTACCTGTGGGACTCGGACGGCAACAAGGT